>DNNS01000604.1 GCA_003497555.1 Spirochaetia bacterium | reverse complement strand
ACCCAAGAAAAAAAACCATACCCACGCGCAAGAGGCGCAGAGTGTGCTGCACGCCGAATTTTCTGCGTGGAAAGCAGCGGCAGAGATACTCTGCAGTTAAATTTTTCCTTTATTTCGTCAGATTAAATCTGAGTGGATTAAAAGCGGTTCTGCCTGAAATCAGACTGCCGGTATGGCGTTTATCCGGCAGCCGGTATAAAAATCGATTTCGGATAAAAAGACAATGTCAGACTGTTTTTTTTTTTCAAAATCAATAATTGCAGCCCATAAGGCATCAACTACGATGGGGTCAAATTGTTTGCCTTTTTCCGATTCAATAATTGCCAGGGCAGTCATTTTGGCAATGGCATCGCGGTAAGGTCTTCCGCTGGTAAGCGCCTCGTAAGTATCTGCCACTGCAAGAATTCTTGCCAAAAATGGAATTTGCTCGCCTTTAAGGCCGTCAGGGTAACCGGGATGTTTACACTGCATATCTCCGTCATAGCGTTCATGATGATGTCTGACCGCCTGGATGATTCTCGGGTCTACTCCGGCCATCTGCAGAAAATGCGTAGCACTGTCCGGATGTTTCATAACATCAGTGAATTGTTCAAGAGACAGATTTATATGCTGGTTTAAAAATTCATCCGGCCAAAAAATTTTGCCGAGATCATGAAAAATTGCCGCTGTATAAAAAAGGCTGACATATTCTTCATCAAGACCCAGTTTTTCCATTATGAGGCTGCCATATCGCTGAACACCGGATGCATGGTGGAGGGTTTTTATGTCTTTATTTTCGATGATTCCTATTATTTCCGGAATCAGGGCAGATACTTCTTCTTCAATGGTAACCATAAATTAATTGTAAACATTTTAATCAAATTCAGAATAAATAATGGTTTTTTTTATAAATTTCTCTGGAAAAAATCAAATTTATGAGACAAATAGTCTCGTTTTAAAAATTTTTTTTATTTTACAATAATACGGCTTTTAAACGGATTCTGCTTCGCAGAGAAGAAAATTTTTCCAGTTATCTCTATCGAGATTTTTGGCAAGTATAAATAAATCTTTATCGCCGCGTCCGGAAATATTCACTATACACAAGGAATGTTTTTTCAGGCGCCTTTTCATACTGATCAGTCCGGCCAGCGCATGAGCTGATTCCAGGGCAGGTATAATTCCTTCAAGCCTGGCGCATAACGTAACTGCTTCAATAACGGCTGCATCACAGGCATATATAAATTCAACGCGCCCGGTTTGCTGCAGACAGGCAAGTTCCGGCCCTACACCGGCATAATCAAGCCCGGCGCTGATTGAATGAGTATCGCGTAATTGTCCGTCTTTATTCTGAAGGAAACNNCGAAACGCGCAGCATGTTTTCCGGATTTTATTCCGCTGCCGCCTGCTTCCACACCGATTAAGCGGACATTGCTGCTTTCAAGAAATTCGTGAAAAATACCGAGGGAATTGCTGCCTCCGCCTACACAGGCAAAAATATAATCCGGCAGACGCTTTTCCGTTTTTAAAATCTGGGTTTTGGCTTCTTTACCGATCACACATTGAAAATCCCTGACCATAAGGGGATATGGATGCGGACCAAGAACCGAGCCGAGACAGTAAAGCGTATGATCAAGTGTTTCAATCCAGTTTTTAAGCGAAGCATTAACAGCATCTTTCAGGGTTTTATTGCCAAATTTAACTTCTGTTACTTTGGCGCCCATTGTTTTCATCCAGAAAACATTGGGATGCTGCCGTTTCGCATCAACCTGTCCCATGAAAATTTCACATTCCAGACCAAGCTTGGCTGCAGCGGCTGCGGTAGCCAGGCCGTGCTGCCCGGCGCCGGTCTCGGCGATTATACGCTTTTTGCCCATTTTACGGGCCAAAAGAGCCTGACCCAGCACATTGTTTATTTTATGCGCCCCGGTATGCGCCAGGGACTCGCATTTAAACCAGATTTTACCTTTACCCAGATGACGTGAAAGATTTTCAGCATAGTAAAGCGGAGTCGGCCTGCCGGCAAAAGTCCGCAGCAGGTTGCCCAGCTCTTTGCTAAAAACCGGATTGTTTCTGAACTGCATATAAGCTTTTTCCAGTTCATTTAATGCAGGTAAAAGCATTTCCGGAACATAACGCCCGCCGAATTCTCCAAAAAAACCGTTTTTAAAAAGCTGTTTTTTCATAATTAATACTTTATCAGAATACTATGCCGGTGTCAAATCCGCAAGTGCATTCCTTTTTTTTATGTAAAATTTCTGTTTGATATTGATTTCTTTTAATCAGTATTTTTCCGCAAACCGGGCACACAGTTGAAGTATTGTTTGCCAGATTACCGATAAAAACAAAGTCCAGATATTTTTTAGCCAGATTTCTAAGCTTCTCAAGGGTTTCGGGGGGAGTGGGCGGAAGATTAAAATCAGCTGCCGGAAAATAGCGTGAAAGGTGCAGGGGTATGCGCGGCGAGAGTTCTTTAAGAAATTCAAGCTGGGTAATAAAATTTTCATCATGATCGTTTATTCCCGGAATTATCAGCGAAGTAATTTCAACATGTGCTGCCGCCCGGGAGATTTCTATACTGCGCCTGACCGGGTTAAGCCCTGCACCGGTATATTGGCGGTAATCGTAATTATTAAAAAATTTCAAATCAATATTCAGGGCATTGGTACAGGATAATAATTCCTGCAGCGGCCCGGTTTCTATATATCCATTGGTTACCAGAACCGTATGGTAATTAAGTCTGCGGGCCGATGAAAACACATCCAGAATAAATTCAATATTAATTACAGGCTCATTATAGGTAAATGCGATATTTCGGATATTTTCCTTCTGCATGCAGGTAATAATTTGGTCGGTCGTTATTTCTTCAGGCTGAAAATCGCTGTTTCTGGACAGACTATGGTTCTGACAAAAACCGCAGCGCATATTGCAGCCGGCGCCGCCCAGGGACAGTATTTTTTCTCCGGGATGAAAGTGATAAAGAGGTTTTTTTTCCATGGGGTCAATATGCAAAGCGGTTATTTGTCCGTAAAATAGCGGAATAATGTTGCCGTTATGGGCTTTACGGGCCCGGCATAAACCCGCGCTTCCTTCAGACAGCCTGCAATTATGCGGGCACAGAAGGCAGACGGTAAAATTCCCTTGCTTTTTCTGCCACATCAATTCCCCGTTTAATCATAAATTTATTTAAATATACAGAAGCAACAGCGGTAATAATTCCTGCTGAAACCGAAAAAATCAGCAGAATACCGGTAAAACGGCCTGTTAAACCGGCGTCAGTCATACCGGAAAACAGTAAAAAAACCGTATACTGTACCAGATTGCTGACAGCAGCTCCCGCAACACTTATACCGATTATGGAAAAAATTTTTAATCTGCATAATAACAGCATGAAGAACAAAGAACTCAGACTGCCGGTCAGGCCAAAAATAAAAGCCGGAGAAATAATCATTCCGGATAAAAAAGCCGGCACTGCGGTTTTTACTGCTGAAATAATCAGCAATTCTTTCAGTTTCATATAAGGCAGGATTAAAAGAATGATTGTAACGGAAAAACCGATTTTAAGAAAAAAAAAACGCGGCAGCATATTTTCAGCTATGCCCGGCAGGGAAGCCAGCAGGGAAAAAAATAATAAATCATAATAGTAAAGAAATCGCCGGGAACTCATAAAGTTAACTGTCTGAAAAAACTGCCGGGACGCGATTTGCCGCTTTCCCAGGTTGTACGGTACTTGAAAATTGAAAGGAAGTTGAAAATCAGATGCATCCAGGAATCAAGCTGGGTAATTTTAATGGTAACCCGGGTATTAAAATAGTATTTTTTCTGCGGATTTAACTCCTGCATGGGAATAAAAGATATATTGTCAAGACTGGAAAGCTGGTTGCCGATATCACTGAAATTCCGGTAATAAAAAACCGTTTTTTCCGGATAATCGGATTCCATTCTGTACATTTCCGACCAGATGTCAAATTCCACTCTTTTATGAATGGTCATACGCCTGATTTCCTGATCAAGCAAAAAATTTTTTTCATATAAAATTATATAATAGGAGAAGGTAGTAGTAACCCCGACATTGATAAATTTAATCACTTCGTCGTTGACAATACGCTTGGTAGTGCAGCAGATGAGCAGATTCCCGTTTTGACCGGAAAAAGCATGCGGAGGATAAAGGCGGATTTCTACTGCTGACGCCGTACCGCAAGCAATGGAAAATATAATAACAGCAGATAAAAATAAATTACTGCCTGCCGGTGCAAACTTTATTATTAACCGCATATTGTATTGTATCATCGGCAGGGGAAATTTAAAATCTGAGCATATACAAAGGGGCGGGCTTTTCTATATATCTATATGATAGAAATAAATTTGCACGGTGGG
>DNNS01000167.1 GCA_003497555.1 Spirochaetia bacterium | reverse complement strand
AAGAAATAAATTTGCACCCAATTGAATATTTTTCCTGTTCACATTACTATTACCGTATTAGTCATGTCTGAATATTCAAACCGTGTTGAAAAATTAAAAGATCAAATCCGCGAAAAAGAACAATATATCAAGTCAATTGAAGAGATCGGTACAATGTATGATCGTCTTCTGGAATATCACCGCAGCGAGCTGCTGGGTAAAAATGAAGAATTAGAGCGCATCGAAGAAGAAAAACGGCGCGCAGCCCGGCTTAACCACCGTTTTTCCCATGAGCTGGAACTTGCCAGAAAAATTCAATTGAGTTTACTGCCGCAAAAACTTCCTGAAATCAGTTCTGCCTCTTTTCATGTTATATACAAATCAATGGCCCAGCTTTGCGGAGATTACTACGATATTATCCCCATCAGAGAGCCGAATTTATTCGGAATTTTTGTTTCTGATGTCTCGGGGCACGGAGCCCCGGCAGCCCTGATTACCGCTATGATCAAAATTCTTCTGCAGTCGGCCGGTAAAAACCGNNCAATACATTAATAATTCGCTGCTGGAGCGAATCCATCTGTATTTTATAACCGCTTTTTATGCAATTTATAACAGCCAGACCCGTATTCTAAGATATGCGGCCGGGGCTCATCCGCCTCCGTTCCTTTTAAGAAAAGGCATAATCAGCGAAATCAGCGGCAGCGGAGGATTAATCGGAGTTTTCCCCGATGCGCAATACAGTGAAAATGAAATCACCCTTGAACCGGGCGACAGAATCATTATCTATACCGATGGCCTGATCGAAGCGGTTGACGATAAAAAAATTCCATTTGGAAATAAATTATCTGAAGTTCTGCAAAAGTGCGGAAGCTCTGTAAACGATTCGATAGAATACCTGTACGCGGAACTTATCAAACACCGCGGAGCAGAAAAATTTGACGATGACGTATGTATTTTAGGAATGAAAATATCAGAAGAAACGCCCGGCGGTTAATATACGTTCGCGCATATCCGGGAAAAAACTTCTTTTTCCGGATATCATTTTTGCCAGGCATTCCGGGCAGAATATCTGTAAACGCCTGGTATCTTCCGAAAAATCACTTTTAACCCAGGTTCGGCTGATCCTGTTTTTTTTGCATATCCGGCAGCTTAATAACATTATCCCTCTCCGTGTCTGATTAATTTTCGGAATTATCAGACATTTGATAAGTGTTTTATTGTAATTATAAGACAATCATGATACTATTGTTTTATCAAATTACTCCAATGCCGTGTCTTTTCTTAAATACCGTTTTTTTACAGAATGCGCTGATTGTCAGATACTCTTATATTAATAACGGATAAAACCATACAAAATTTTTACCCTGTTTTTAAAAATTTTTATTTTAAAGTATAAATATTATGATAAATATGAAAAATATCCGCAATTTTTCCATAATTGCCCATATTGATCACGGCAAATCAACTTTAGCCGACCGTTTTCTGCAGATTACCAACGCCATTGACAGCAGGAAATTCCAGAATCAGGCGCTTGACTCTCTTGATATTGAACGCGAACGCGGCATAACCGTAAAAAGCCAGGCGGTCAGGCTGAATTATATCAATAAAAAAGGCGAACATTATATTTTCAATCTGATAGATACGCCCGGGCATGTGGATTTTTCCTATGAAGTTTCAAGATCACTGGCTGCCTGCGAGGGAGCCTTGCTGATAGTTGATGTTATGCAGGGAGTGGAAGCGCAGACTATTGCCAACTTATACCTGGCGCTTGAAAATAATCTTACAATAATTCCCGTGATCAATAAAATAGATATTGAAGGCGCAGATGCCGAAGAAACATCGCGGCAGATAGAAAAAACTCTGGGAATGTCGGTAAAAGATATCGCAAAAATATCGGCAAAAAACGGGCTGGGCATTGAAGACCTGCTTGAAAAAACCATTGATATCATTCCTCCTCCGTCAGGAAACGCGGAAAGTCCGCTGCAGGCGCTTATTTTTGACTCTTATTACGATACTTTCCGCGCCACTGTTATTATTATAAGGGTATTTAACGGTACGGTAAAGCCCGGCGATTCCATTCATTTTATTTTTACCGGTAAAACTTTTATTGTTGAAGAAGTAGGGTATCAGTGCCTGGGCCGTTTCCCGCTGCCTTCGCTTTCCGCCGGCGAGGTAGGTTATATTATTGCCGGAATAAAATCCGTTTCCGATATTAAAATCGGCGACACGGTAACTCTTACCCAAAATCCGGCAGAACCGCTTAAGGGTTATAAAGAAGTCAAGCCCATGGTTTTTGCCGGTATATATCCTATTGATACGGGAGATTTTGAAGATCTCAAAGTTGCCATTGAAAAACTTAAATTAAACGATTCCTCACTGCAGTATGAACCGCATAATTCACAGGCGCTCGGTTTTGGCTTCCGCTGCGGCTTTTTAGGCCTGCTGCATATGGAAATAGTGCAGGAACGGCTGCGCCGCGAATTCAATATGGATATAATCAACACTGCGCCTACAGTCTGCTATAAAATAGAAATGCGCAGCGGTCAGACCATTGAAGTAGATAATCCTGCGCACTTTCCATCCTCCGAAAAAGTCGAACGCTATTTTGAACCGTATGTCAAAGCTTCCATAATAACGCCGCGTGAATATTTGGGATCAATAATGCAGCTGGTTATGGAAAAACGCGGTATTCAGAAAAATCTGCAGTATCTTGACGAGCGCAAGGTAGAAGTTTATTACGAAATTCCCCTGGCGGAAATAATTTTTGACTTTTATGACAAGCTGAAATCCTGCACCAAAGGCTACGCGTCTTTTGATTACGAACCCATTGATTACCGCGAAGTAAACCTGGTGAAAGTCGACATACTGGTTAACGGAGAAAAAGTCGATGCGCTTTCTTTTTTAACGCATGAAGAAAACTCGCGTCTGCGCAGCCGTGTATTGACAGAAAAACTCAAAGAGCTTATACCCCGTCACATGTTTCAGGTTCCCATTCAGGCTGCCATCGGGGCTAAAATTATTGCCCGGGAAAATATTTCCGCCATGCGTAAAAACGTAATTGCTAAATGCTACGGCGGAGATATCTCCCGCAAACGCAAACTGCTGGAAAAACAAAAAGAAGGCAAAAAGAAAATGAAGTCTGTAGGCAGTGTAAGTATTCCGCAGGAAGCTTTCATTGCCGTACTTAAGAGTAATTAATGGCAAGGTTGTTTAATAAAAAAATCGGAATTTTAATGGTAAAATATTGGCGCAAGACCGAAAAAAATAAAATCTGATAATACCTTAAGTGACACGGAGGGTAAAATGACAGATTTTAATAACGAGCAGCTGCCGATTCAGATTTCCAATGCTATTGATACTCTCAGCGAGAATCAATTAAGGTATCTTTACAGGCTGATAGCCGATCGTTTAAAACTGATGAATAGCGCAAAAACAATAAATGCGCTGGCAAAATTTAAACTGAATGACATTGTTTCATTTAATCACAATGGAACGCAAATAACCGGTCGAATTATCAGGATTAATCAAAAAACCGTATCGCTTTTAACCCTGGATGGCAAGCACAAGTGGAATGTATCGCCGTCATTTATTAATAAAATTCTTCAGGAAAAAACAGCAGAATATTTCGAGAAAATAAAGAATGATATTACAGAAATTATCAGCGGCAATACGGGAAACTAAAAACAAAATTCCGGCGGTATTTCAAGAAATGCCCCTTGCCCCTGCGGAAGCGAAAAAAAATTTAAAAATGCTGCGGAGCGTAAACAAAGTTTTCACCGACAAGGTAATAGGATTTGAAAATTTTCATCCTTAAAATTATATACTGTTTTTTGATGTCTTTAATTTTCATCATATAATTCTTTTTTATTTCACCCTCGCGGAAAAACATCCGCGACTAAAAATAATTTTGTTTTTTAATTCAAAAACCCAAATTCCAAATTTCAAAACTGCAAGCCTTTCTTGCTGTGCCAATCAGACATGTTTTTCAGACTGCTTATTCGCAGACCACCCGAAATCAAGAAGTTACGCACATGGTGTTTTTGCCGGTATATATCCCATAGGTAATGCTGATTAATAATAATTAAAATTTCGTAGTATTATTCAGCATGTTAAAAGATTTCGCCCAGAGGATGCAGAGTCCGCAGAGACCTTTTTCAATGCTTAATCAAAGGGCAGATGTAATCACTCTATTTTTATATTTATTATCAGTAACATTAATGATATAATACTTAAGTAAAGTAAAAATATTTTAAGATCAAGAATAAAATGTATTTTAAAAAATCCGGTATAAGTATTGAAAATTATCCTGATTACTGCATGATGTGCGGAACAAAAGCAGGCGGCAAATCTGATTTTCACGAAGACCAAATAGCTGAAAAATTATTTTTCTGCGCTAATTGTCTAAAAATATACTGCAGCCTCTGCACATCAATAAAAGAAGACGGGAAAGCCTATTGTTTAAGATGTGAAAACGAATTGGAAAATTATCCAGGTGATGATCAGTAATCAAATCTCCTATTATATGATATAAATACTGTAATGTATGAGTAACTCTGNNCCCCGCCCTGCGCTTCTTTGATAAATTTGCCGGCATTCCCCTGGTTTTTTTAACCGGATTACTGCGCAGAAAAAACCGCAGGCCTATAGAAAGAAACCGCCTTCTGAAAATCGCCCTGCTTAAATCATCAGCTATCGGCGACAGCATTCTGCTTTCCGGCATTATATACGGAGTAAAAAATGTTCTTCCTGCGGCTGAAATTATTTTTTTCACCGGCAGCAGTAATTATCAGGCAGCCTGTCTTATACCGGGAATCAGGGTCATCAGCCTTCCCATGTCCAGGCCGCTTGCCGCGCTCAGACTGATTAAAAAAGAAGAAGACATTGATCTTTTTGTTGACTGTGATTCCTGGCCGCGCATTAATGCCATGCTTGCCGCTCTGAGCTGCGCCCGGCATATTATAGGTTTTAAAACGCCGGGCATGCTGCGGCATTTTGCCTTTGACCGGTATGCAGAACATTCCAAAGATATTCATGAAATGGAAAATTACCGCCGGCTCTTCTGCCTTGCAGGGTTTTCCTGCAAAGAAGATCCGAAAGTTATTCCGCAATGTTCTGCGCATCCGCTGCCTGAAAATAAGTTTACCGTAATTCACATGTTTCCCGGAGGAACCGGGGCCAAGCTCAAATCCTGGCCGGATGAAAACTGGATTTCGGTAATTAACTATTTGACTGAACAAAAAATGGAAGTTTATTTAACCGGAAGCCCGTCTGATTTACCTGCTGTCCAAAAAATAAAAGCAGCCTGTTCTATTCTGGATAAAATTTTTATTGCAGCCGGAAATTATTCTCTTTCCGATACTGCCTGTCTTCTGCAGAAAAGCGAAGCGGTAATCAGCGTTAATACCGGAATAATGCACCTGGCAGCAGCAGTCGGAGCCAAAATTATAGCTTTACACGGGCCTACAGCGGTTAAACGATGGGGGCCTGTGTCCTCAGGGGCAATAAACGTCACTGCCGATTTTCACTGTTCCCCATGTCTTAATCTTGGTTTTGAATACAAGTGCAGGGATGGCGGGTGTATGCAGACAATAAATGCAGAAATGATAATTAACATTTTAAAAGAAAGTATAATATAATATACCGACGTTTGAGAAATTAATAAACGTATGGCCTTTTGAGCGGCGCCAAAACAAAATGAAAAACAATCCGTGAAATCCGCGTTATGCCTGTGCTTTGATGCGGTAAGAGCTTTTTGCAGGAATACCAACAGTAATTGTTTCAAAGCCACAGCTTGAAAGAGAAAAAAACCAGACAAAGATTTCACGGCTTAAATTTGAGATCATTAAAATGAAACAAAGTTTGACGCCAGAAAAAAAATATTTTTACTGCAGATGATACAGAGATCATAGAGAATGTTTTTATTTTTCTTCTCTCCGCGTTCTCTGTGCCCTCTGCGGTTTATTTCTTTAAAATTGTTTTATAAGGAGTCATCATGCCGCGGTGAGGCACCCGAAACTTAAGTACTCTGCGATAAGACCAATAATCCACTGCCCTCGCTGAGGGCGATGGGAATATTTTTTGTCTGACAAGACCAGCATATAATACTGTTTTCTGGAAGCNNACAGTATTACATGCTGGTCTTGTCCCTTACAAATAAATTTTTCATAGGAGAGATAACTGATGGTTAAAGTAGAAAATCTCATAAAAAATTATGGAACCGTACCTGCGCTGAAAGGCATAAGTTTCAATGTCAAGCAAGGTGAAATTATCGGTCTCCTGGGCCCAAACGGCGCCGGTAAAACCACTACCATGCGCATCCTTTCCGGCTTCATGCCTGCATCCAGCGGAACAGCAGAAATAAACGGTCTGGAAATTCATGAAAATCCCCTGGCGGCCAAAAAAATGATAGGCTATCTTCCGGAAAATCCTCCGCTTTACACAGAAATGCGGGTGAAAGACTATCTGGTTTTTACAGCTGAACTTAAAGGCGTAGAAAGAAAAAAAATCCCCGGGCGGCTTGATTATGTACTGGAATCAGCCGGGCTTAAAGACCGCAGAAATTATATTATCGGGAAACTCTCCAAAGGTTACCGCCAGCGGGTGGGTATTGCCATGGCTCTTATAAATGATCCGGCGCTGATGATTCTGGATGAACCCACTATCGGCCTTGATCCCAACCAGATAATAGAAATACGGTCACTGATTAAAAATCTGGCCGGTTCCCGCACCATAATTCTTTCCACGCATATTCTGCCGGAAGTTTCCCAGACCTGCCAGCGGGTTATTATTATTGCCCAGGGGCAGATTGCCGCCCAGGATACGCATGAAGGCCTGCAGAAATTAGCGAGCGGCAAAACCAGAATTATCCTGAAAACACAGGGACGGCAGAATGATGCCTGCAGTCTGGTAATGAGAATTCCCGGAGTAAATGACGCTGTAATTAAAAATGATTATATAGAAATAACCGCTGACAGCGGTGTAACCATTACCCCGGAAATTGCACGCATCCTGGTTAATTCGGCAATTGATATTATTGAACTGAAAACCGAAATTGCCACTCTCGAAGAAATTTTTCATAAAATCACCCTGGAGGAAAAATTATGACTGCTCCGATATCTTTCCGCAGTATTTATGCCATCGGCAAACGGGAATTAAGATCATTTTTTATCTCGCCTGTTGCCTATATTATAATAACAGGATTTATTTTTATTTCCAGTTATTTTTTTACCGCTTATGTTTCCTCCACCAACCAGGCGGATCTTTCCGGCACGGTAAATAATATTGCAATTGTGCTTTTTCTTATTCTGCCGTTTCTTACCATGAAACTTCTTTCCGAAGAAAAAAAAAGCGGGACATTTGAACTGCTGCAGACTTCGCCGGTAACTCCGCTTGATATTGTACTGGGAAAATATTTTTCAGCGCTTCTGCTTTACGGACTGATGCTTTTTTTTACCGCCGGGTTTCCCATCTATCTGGAAATCAAGGCCGACCCCTACTGGCCGGTTATCGCCGTGCAGTATTTGGGGCTTTTTCTCACCGGTTCCGCCATTATCGGCATCGGGCTTGCAGCTTCGGCCTTTACCGAGAATCAGATTGTATCCGGCATTATCGGTTTTTCCATTTCCTTCGGCCTGCTTTTAATCAGCTGGCTGGGTACACAGACAACCGGCCTGGTAAAAGCCGTAATTGACGAACTTACAATCATTAATCACCTTGATCCCTTTGTTAACGGAGTAATTGCGGTAAAAGACATTATTTATTTTCTGCTCTGGATCGTATTTTCTGTTTTTCTTTCCAGCAAGGCTGTAGAATCACAGTCCTGGAGGTCATGATTATGAACAATATTATTGAAAAACTCAAAACTTTTTTTTCCGGAATCAATTTCCGCGATTTATCCAAAAGCGCTGTTCTGGTTTCCCTGGCGTTTTTATTTATGTCTCTGCTCAGATACCGCCTCGATGGAGAGATCCATGCCGGAGTTATCGTCCTCTTCGGTCTTTTTATTGTGTTTTTTGCTGCCGGTATAACAACCGGCGCCCGGGATATAAAAAACTATCTTGTTTCCCGCAGCGGGAAAAAGGGCATGGAGTCATCCTTCAATGTACTGCTCGTGCTGCTTATTCTGATTGCCCTGTATCTGGTTTTTTATTTCCGGCTGATAGATAAAAAAATCGATTTTACCAAAAACAAGCTTTTTTCCCTGACCGACAAATCGGTTAAAGTAATGGAGCGTCTTAAAGAACCCGTGGAAATCCTGGTTTTTGACGTAAAATACGATTCCGATCCGGTTTATTCCCTGCTTTGCGAATACAGCCGTAAATCAAAAAACGTAACCTTTCGTTATGTGGATGCAGTTAAAGACCCCATGCTTGCCAAAAAATATAATGTTTCAGAAAGAGGTTCTCTGGTTTTTATTGCTGAAGGCAAAAAGCATATCAAACTCACCCGCCAGGATATGTCCAAACTTGCGCTTGATGATTACGGCAGGCAGATTACCGAATACCGCTATGAACAGAAAATCACGGCCTCGCTTTTAAGTTTTCTGGAAACAGAAAAAGCCGTCTGCTATTTTCTTGAAGGCCACGGCGAAAAAACCATAACCGATTATGAAGAAGGCGGTTTATCCAAAATTGCCGAGTTTTTACAGATTGAAAATATCATACCCAAGACCCTGAATCTTATCAAAGAAAAAGAAATCCCGGCCGATGCCAACATAATCGTTATCTGCGGGCCGCGCGGCGAAATATTCGCCCATGAGCGCGAAAAAATTATCGATTTTGTAAAAAAAAGCGGTAAGCTTTTTCTGCTTTCCGATCCTCTCCCGGATACCAAGGAAAAACGCACCGGCCTTGAGCAGATCAGCCGCGCTTTCGGCATTATCCTGCATGATGATAT
>DNNS01000170.1 GCA_003497555.1 Spirochaetia bacterium | reverse complement strand
TCCCAGTTTTTTAAAAGGGGTATTTCTTGAGGAAATTGACCAATTTGTTTAAAAAACGGCACTATTTTTAGGCCTTTTATCGTAGTAAATACCATAAAACAAAAAACTGGGACATTGTAAGGGATCTTTACATCTTGAAATAAATTTTATTTTATAATAGCATAACAGACATTAATGCAGATTAAATCGGCATAATTTCTGCCCAAATATCAGTACAACCAATTTCCGTTATGGAGTTTTTTTATGAAAATAAAACAATTATTAATTCTTGCAGCCGGAGCAGTAATTAATGCGGGGTGTATTTTATTCCTTCCGCAAATTGCTGCGGCTGTTTGCAGCGCTGCGCTTCTGGTTTCAACCGGCCTGGTTTTAAAATATTCAACCGGTAATTCCGGCGCCTATTTATTGGCACAGGAAATGCAGCAGAGTATTAAAGTGTTAGACAGTACTTTTACTTATTTTTCCTGGCTGATTACCGATATAGTTTCATCCATAACAGACATCAGCTTAAAAATGGAGGAGCAAAAAAATTCGGCTGATACCAGTTCCGCTGCAGTTACCGAAATGATTTCATCTTTACAGGCAATTGCCGGGCAGATGAAAGAACAAACAAGCATTACCGATAATTATTTACTGACTGTGCGCGATATGGCAAAATCCATAAATCATGTAACAGATACTGCCAAAGAAGCGCACAAACTGGTAAACCGTCTGGCTGATTCTGCGGGCAGCGGCGAAAAAGCCATGCTGGCTACAACCGATGCCATAAATGCCATTGAGCAATCTTCAGCCAAAATCGATAATATCGTAAAAATAATATCTGATATATCCGATCAAACCAAACTGCTGGCTTTAAATGCCAGTATCGAAGCAGCCCGGGCCGGCGAATCCGGCAAGGGTTTTCAGGTAGTAGCCGAAGAAGTAAAAAATCTTTCCCGGCAAAGCGACAGTAACACCAAGGAAATCAGTGTAATCATTCAAAATACTTTATCGGATATTAAAAAATCTGCAGAAAATGCCGGCATTGCCATCAGCAGTTACAAAACAATAATGAAAGATATTAAACAAGTAAGCGACATTACAGCCCGTATTTCCGAACAAATGTTAGGGCAATCCGCAGCTACCGAAGAAATCAGCCAGTCAACAGTTACCCTGCAGAATATTACCCGTGAAATAAGCCTGTCGACCGAGCAGCAAACCATTGCCAATCATGACATTGAAAATGCCGTCAGAAAATTGGCGGAAATATCCTCTTTCGTTAATGCCGTAGCATCCAAAACCCGACAGCGTAAATACAAAATGTATGATGCAGTCAGCAGATTAGGTAATGTTACGGTACGCGCTATACGCATTGTACAAAAATTTCAGCATATCTGAAAAGGAGTCATCATATCGGAGGGACACCCGAAACACCTGNNTTCCAGAAAACAGTATTACACGCCGGTGTTGTTCCTTACAAATAAATTTTTCATAGGAGACATTATGAAAATTACCTTCAACCAGCAGTTTGACAGCGAACGCATGCGCCAGTATATCAACCAGGATCCTTCGGTTCTGCACTGCCATCATTATGCCACGCTTTATACCAAACTGGCGCTTGATATGCAGGAACTGCAGGCCCCCAGGCTTTTAAGCGAATCCATGGAAGAAGCCATGTATACGGTTTTTAAAAAATATTTTGTATGTGACAATATTTCTTCCCTCCAGGATAAAATCAAAGTTACCGAAGAAATATTCCGTCTGACCGGGTTGGGATTACTGGAAATACGCTTTAACTCCGAAAGAGGCAGCGCTGTTATGAAACATTCGCATCTGGACGAAGGCTGGATTAAAAAATGGGGACATGCCAAACATCCGGTAAATTTTACCGGCCAGGGTTATATTGCTGCTGCCTTTGCCGTTATCAGCGATGAGTGGATCGGCAGTTATGAAGTGAAAGAAATAAAAAGCATTGTCTGCGGAGACAGTTTTTCGGAATTCAGTGTTCAGAAAAAAGACGGGAGGAACTAAAGATGGGTATAGACAGAAAAACAGCCATTGATCAGCTTTCGCAAATCAAGGTAGCAGGCAATAGCGATGGATTAATTCCGGCTTTCGGCGTACTGGTGCAGTTTCTTCCTTCCGGTTTCTGGAACGCCTTTACCGAAAAAATGCTAAAAGCAGGCGGTGAAAATAAATATGCTGAAATAACCGAAGGCCTGGAGTGCGCAGCCGGCGAATGCGGTTATCATACCGGCTGGGGTATAATCAATTCCGACGAGTTTAAGGCCATAGTGGGGCCTATGCTTAAAACCATGCCCGATGATGTATTGCATGGAGCCTATGCGGTTTTTACCGCTTGGGGATGGGCTAATTCCGAAATTACCGAGCTGATTCCCGGCGAAAAAATGGTCATCCGCGCCTATGATTATTATGAAGCCGATATACGCGAAACATATATTGCCAACCATCCTTATGCCTTTATGATCCGCGGCGTATCCCGGGCTTTTATGGATCTGGCTTTTGGAAAACCTTATCCTGACGGTTACGGTACTTTTAAATGCGAACAGACAAAAGGCATTGAAATCGGAGATCAATACGGAGAATTTATCGTTACCCGTAAAATCCGGTAATCAGGATGTAAAAATGAATCCATCTGTTTTATCGCCTGCAAAAATAGAGTCCTCGATGTATGTAATAGTACGCCTCCGGCTGCATTTTTGCGTACTCTTCGCATCCGGGTTCATTTCGATATTCTGTCATGGTTTAAATCAACAGCCTGAATGATCTATTTAAACAATGCCGCAACTTCCTGGCCCAAGCCGGAAGAAGTGCTGGTTCAGGTTAACCGGCATATCTGCGATCTGCCGGTTACTCCCTACCGCAGCGCTTTGCATAACAGCGGTCTGCCAGATGATGTCCGAAAACAGACAGCGGATTTTTTTCATGTTCATTCCGCAGACAGCGTTATCTTTGTCCCGTCCGCCACTTTTGCCCTTAACGCCGTACTGTATGGGCTTCTTAATGCCGGCGATCATATAATCACCACAGCGCTTGAACATAATTCCCTGCTGCGTCCTCTGAAAACACTGGAACGCGAAAAAAACATCATACTTGATATTGCACCCTGCAGCAGTACGGGATTCGTTCATCCGGGTGATATACAAAAGCTTGTTAAAAACAGCACCAGGCTTATTGCCGCCAGCCATGCTTCCAACGTTACCGGCCGGGTGCAGGAAATACAGGCGTTTGCCCGTATAGCTCATAACAGCGGAGCATACTTTCTCTGTGACGCCTCGCAGAGTGCAGGTTCGATTTTCATTGATATGCAGAATGACGGAATGGACATTCTGGTTTTTGCCGGACATAAAAATCTCTTTGGTCTGCAGGGAATCGGCGTTTATTGCCTGTCGGAAAACTGCCGCCCGCGGCCGTTCATCAGCGGCGGTACCGGTATTAAAAGCGATTTACCGGAACAACCGCCGGAAAGACCGATTATCTATGAAGCCGGAACACAGAATACGGCCGGTATTGTTTCGCTGCAGGCAGGCATGGAGTTTTTAAAACGTAAAGGTCAAAATCTTCTGTTGTCAAAAAATACGCTTTTTAAAGAAACCGCTGCGAAAATGAAAAGTATTCCCGGAGTAACGGTTTACTGCGAACAAGATACCGGCCTGCATGAAACGGTATTGAGTTTTAATATTGAAAAACTTCCCTGCGATCAGACGGGAATAATGCTTGAACGCTCTTTTGATATTATAGTACGCAGCGGACTGCATTGTGCGCCGTTAATTCATAAATACCTGAATGCTCCACGGGGAACGGTACGCGCAAGTTTTTCAGTTTTTAATACGGAAAGCGATGCGGCTGCGCTTATTAATGCAGTTCAAAATATTACTGATTCCATAAAATGACTATAATTCAGATAAAAAAAATTGAAGACTGTTTTGACGGCAGTATGATCTATGAAATTATTTTTAACAGTCCGGTTACGCGTCCGCTCTTGGACTATTTTGCCGGTTTGGGCGCACTTCAGTATTATAATTTCACCCGTCCATTTTACAAGATAACGGTTTTGGGAAAATACGAACTGCAGGGAATTTTAAATGAATCTCAATTAAAGATAATTCTTGCCCGTGATAATCCGCTGCAGTTCCTGGAAGAATTTAAAATAAAATTTAAAAATTGGCAGTAAAAGTAATTCACGGTTCGCCGCAGGGCCGTCTTGTTTCACAATTGATATTAAATATAATTTTTCTAGAAAAGGCTATAGTTTAAAATTCAGATTTTTTATTAAGCCTGCAACATTTTTGCATTTTTCCAGGTTCATAATAATATCAAAAATCTGTTCGGCTTTTTTCTGCGGACAGATTCCGGAAAATCCGGTGCAGGCGTAATATTTTTTTGTTACATGTTCCATTGCCATGGTAGCTTCCGGCCCTAATATTTCACGGTTGGTTTTAAAACATGTATAAATTTTCCCGTCTTTGGTGCGTACTTTAATTCCCGAATAATGATTTCCGTCTGTACGCCAGGGAAGCAGGGATGGATCAGACGCTGCAGGAGGCGGAAGTTCCTCAAGCGGCGCAAGAATAACCCGGCCGGCCAGTTCTGCGGTCTCGGTATCTTTAAGTATCTGCTCTGATTGTATTTCCTGCAGGCCCATGCGTCCGCGCAGCACCCCAAGCGCAGCAGTATAGGCAGATGAAAATTGAACGCTGGCCTGGGGGTTTTCTCCGAACTTAAATTTACCGCCGGTAAGACTTGGCCCGGGATGCATATGTACCTGTATTAAATCTATATCTTCATATTTAAATTTGTATTTTTGGCCGAGTTCAACAGCAACCGCAGCATTCGATACTCCGCAACATGGATATGGTTTTATTGAATCCCGCTCTACTTCATAAAAATTTCTTTTTTCAGTCAAGTCATCAGCAGAGCAGGGATCCGTATGTTTATAAATCCGGAACAATCCTGCATCGCCCTCGATGGAATAAACCGGACCGCTGATTCCGCGCCTGGCTAATAAGGCAGCCCATATTGCCGACCTGGCGGTAAAGGCAGGCTGCAATCGCTTGGTAAGAGTTTTTTCAAAAAGCGCCTGCCGGTTTCCTGAAGCCTGGGCATAGTTTATTCCCATAGCATAAATTGTCTGTTCGGTATTCATTCCCAGCAAACGGCAGGCTGCAGCAGTAGTACCGAAACCGCCTACAACACTGGCCGGAAGGAACCCCAGGGCAAAATAATCGCCTTTTTCCCTGGCTTTGTGAAATGCCAGTCCCAACCGGCAGGTTACTTCCTGTCCCATGATTATTGCAGCCAAAAAATCCTGTCCTGAGCATCCGGTCATTTCCGCCAGTGCCAGACATACCGGCAGAAGCGATACCATAATATGCCCAACTCCAAGCTGATGCGTCTGATCAAAATCATAGGCATGCGCCATAGCGCTGTTGGCGAATACAGTATGCGGAGAAGGCAGTTTTTTACCGCTCACCCATAATGAGGCTTCGCGTTTTCCGCCCCACTCTGTCATCTGATCAATAACTGCTTTCATGCCGTCTGCATGAAACCCGGCAATGCTTATTCCGATGGTATCAAGAACAAGTTTTTTGGCTGCCAGATAGGCGCTTTCAGATATTTCATCGGAATTTTCAGAAAGCGCCATATCGGCAAGTACACCGGCATGACTTTTTGAAAAATTTCCTGATAGTTTCGAAATTGACTGCTTATTCATATCAGCACCTCATCAATATGATTATAGCGCAAATTCCGGCAATATTCTATTCAATTTATTGCAATATTATATAACTTTTTTGTAAATATTCTATAATTACCGAATAATATCTTTTGTTGAGGTTGATTTTAATACTATTTACCGGTTTGTTTCCGGGCTGTTCAACCCTGAGAAAATATCCGGCTTTGGTTTATCTGTTATGATTTTTTTGAAGCGTTAATTTTAAAAGTATACATGGCAAAAATCTGCAGGGCATCAACAAATGTGGCAGTTGTACTGTGTTTAATATCCATTTCAACTGCTGCCATAATATTCAGTTTGGCAAGATTTACACCCAGCCAGGACTGATGAAACCATGCTCCCATTTTACCGGATTTGTTGCGGTCGACAAAAATTTCATGTCCAATATAGGGAATCACACCATGATTTGCAGCAGTAAGTAAATCAAATTTCAGATAATTTCTGTAGCGCAGGGATAAATTATAAGCCTTAGGTGTAAAACGGAATTCCATACGGTTTCGGTCGGAAATTCCGATATACCTGGTTTTAAACTGTAAAGTCGCATTGGCGCGGGGTCGTATTTCCAGAGGCCACACACCTACTGTCTGCAGACGCAGTTCCCCCATTAAAGACAGATACTTGACAGGCGCTATTGTCAAGCTCGGAGTAAGCGAAAGAAAAACGACATTACTTTTACTTAAATTAAAATTGCCTTCCAGCATGTAGGCGGAAGATATGATTTTACTATGATTTATACCAAGATTAAGAGATGGCCACAGGCAGAAAGATGTTTTCTGTGCCTGAAGGCTTGATATCAGCAAAATAATTGATATTAATGGTAGTAGTTTTTTCATAGTGATTCCTTTTAGTGATTCAGTTAATAGCCTGTAAAGTATGCTGTTAGTATATTATATCTAATTAATATTGTCAAAATTTCCTTACAGAGCGTGCGCGATTTTTTTTTGGTTACGAGTCTGTATTTATACCACAAAGCAGATAAAATCATTGCTTGTGGGGT
>DNNS01000169.1 GCA_003497555.1 Spirochaetia bacterium | reverse complement strand
CAGAAAACAGTATTACAAGCTGCTGTTGTCCCTTACAAATAAATTTTTCATAGGAGAAAAAAATGTTAAAAAAAATTCTATTACTATCACTCGGTTTGCTGATTTTATCCTGTACTGCCAGGATTAAAAACAAAAAAGTCATACGCTATATGAACCCGGAGGGCAGTGTTAACCAGCTGAATATCATGAAACTTATTTGTTCGCGTTATGAAAAGCAGAATCCTGATACGCGTATTGAACTTATGACCGGAGTAAAAACCGATAAAATACTTTCTACCATTGCGTCAGGCAGCGGACTTGATGTGTTTTTCGGATTCATTAATATCAAGGATTTGATTAGTAAAAAAGCCGTAATTCCCCTGGACCCGTTTATGGAAAAATACGGATTTGAACGAAATGACTATTTTCCGCTTGCCATTGACAGTCTTACCTGGGAAAATAAAATGTACGGGCTTCCGGTGCAGACTTCGGTAAATGCCATTGCCTATAATAAAACATTACTTGAACAGCACGGACTTCCCCTTCCTCCGCAAAAATGGTCATTTGACGAGTTTTACAACTATTTATCTCTTTTATATAAAAATCAATTAAACGCAGAGAAACAGAATAAAATTTATCCCATTAATGCCTTTCCTTTCCGTGACATATTTTACGGAACTGTTTACAGATATATGGATATGAAAACCGGAATAATAAACAAACAGGCGCGGCAGATTTTAATTAAAAATTTTAAAAAATACCAGGAAATATTAAAACTGTATCCCCGGAGTGCGGAACTGAGTCAAATCAGCGGAGGAGGCGTAGGAGGTTCCACCGCGATTTTCAGAATGCAGCGCTCCTTTCTGCTGGAATGCGGAGCCTGGATGCTTCCAGATCTTAAAGAAATTAACAGTTTTGACTGGGATATTGTTTACCTGCCTGAAGATGAGAGCATTGATTACTGCGCCGCTACCGCCTATCTCAGTATTACTTCCATTTCCCGGCTGGCTGAAGATGCCTATAAATTCATTCATTACTATGCAAGCGGATTTGCTGCTGACCGGTTTGCTGCCGGTAAAAACGGCATGTCCTCGCGCATGGAAGCAACCGAACATTTTTTCACCCCGCCTCCGAAAAATATCGGAGTTTTTATTAATTCTGCAAAAAAAGCCAGGGTACCGATCCGGTTAATGCTGACAGGCGAAAATGAATTTTTTGAGAAAATGCAATCATCAATTCTGGATGATTTTAATTATGGCAGAATTACTCCGGAAAAATTTACGGATGAACTCCTGAAAATTGCCGATGCTTGTTTAAAAAACGAAGAACAATAATAATAAGGTTCGCGCAGAGGGCGCAGAGCCCGCAGAGAATTAATTCAATTTTTCTTTCCTCTGCGAACTCTGTGAGAAACCCTTTAAATTATATTTTTAAAGGGAAATGTTGGTCAATAGACCATGTAATAATTATATTTTCTAAGGAACAGTTATGCATAATAATAAAAACATTTCAGGTTTAACATCGAAAAAATATGGGTTAAAAACCATTATTCTCCCGGCACTGTCAGTATTTTTTCTCTGCAGCCTGGCCTGCGCGCAGAATCTTCTTAAAAACGGCGATTTTTCCGATCTTGACGGGCAAAAAAAACCCAAAGACTGGATAATGAACTATGAAGGTAACGGCCTGGAAGGTTCGACGGTCATTGTGCCGGGTCCGGAAGGTAAAAAAGCTCTTAAAATAGAATGCAGTAAATTTCCTCTTACCCAAAACCAGAAATGGATAATAATCAAGCAGGATAGTATCTTAAAAACCCGGAAAGGACAAAAACTGCTGGTGTCTTTCTGGGTTAAAAAAGAAAAGATTACCTCGCCGCTGATTGATGTATGGCTAATGAATATTTCACCCTGGTCCACTATCGCTAAAACCACGGTACCTGTTTCCGAAAAGTGGGAAAAAGTTGAGGCTATACTCACTCCCAATATTGACAGTGAAAATACCAGGTTTGAACTGTTCTTCACTGAAGAAGGCGCCTTATACCTTTCTGACATTTCCGTTACTGAGACCGACAAGGAAGAAATAGATTTTAATCCGGTACGCAGAAAAATGGAAAAGAATCAGCTGCCCGCAAAAGAAAAAAATATCATAGTTAATTCCGGTTTTGAAACAGGGATTGACGGCTGGGGCATTTCTGATTTTGATTATACTATAGCGCAGATTGACAATACGCAATTTTTTCACGGAAAAAAATCCGTGTGTCTTGATTTTTCTGAAGATAAACTGCCCATTAGCTACTCCGATTATCCGCAGTCGAAAAAAACCGTTATGCAGAAAATACAATTTACCGGCCAAGGCTGGCTGCGCCTGGAAAAAGGCGCTCAGTATACGCTTTCCCTTTATGGTATGGCAAATAACGAAAATCAGAATGCTGTTATCGGCGTGTATTATATGACAAAGAAGAAAGACAGTAAAACTGTCAGCCTTTCTCCCCAATGGAAACGTTATGATGTAAGTTTTACTGCGCAGGATATTTTTGCGTTTGTCTTCATCGATTCTTCGGCTAAAACTTATACAGAAAAAATCTGGATTGATGCGGTACAGCTGGAAAAAAGTTCAGCTCCTTCAGAATATACACCGCGTTTTCCGGCAGAAATGGCCATTTATGCCAAAAGAAAAGGCAATATCTATTATGCAGGCGAGGAAATTTCTGTAAGTCTTGTAAAATTTTTTCATGATGTTTCCGCTAAACCAAAGCTGTCATTAAGTGTTATTGATTACCGAAGTAATGTTGTGTTTGCAACGCAGGGGCCTGTTTCTCCGGAAGAAGGGAATAAAGAAATCAAACTGCCGGTGAAAGAAAATGGTTATTATACATTATCAGCCTCAGTAAGCGGCGAGAATTATAAATATATGTTAAGCATCCCTTTTATTATTATTTATCCCTATGCGGAAAAATACGGCGCCATGAACGCCCGTT
>DNNS01000171.1 GCA_003497555.1 Spirochaetia bacterium | reverse complement strand
GCGAGCAGAAAACAGTATTATAAACTGACGTTGTCCCTTACAAATAAATTTTTCATAGGAGAAAAAAGAGTATAAACCGCGTTTTATGATCTTTCTGTTATGGCATAATTATTCTGATCAGCGGCTGATTTTATTCGGGCATGTGTATTACATCTTTATCGAAAAACACTATAACTATTATACTTAATCCCGGACAAGACCAATAAACCGTTCGGCGAATTTTTCTCCGCCCTGATCTGTAAGCGCGGCCAAAAAACGATTCCGTCCCTCTACTGCCGTATTACTAATGTCCCGGGCAAGCGCGTTTTCCAGAATTTCCTGCAGATTGGAAAAATTCCAGTTACAGGGAAGATAAGTTATTCCCGGCAGATAATAATCAGGCCAGGTTTCCAGATGCGACATATCGGGTTTAATCAGCAGGGCGCCGTTTAAAAAAATTTCAAAGTCCCGGAAACAGATTTCTCCGTAACCGAAAGGACTCAGAGCGGTTTTGGTATCTGCAAGTTCCTGAATAAATTTTTTTTTATTAATACGGCCGCGGCTTCTTACGATAAAACGGTTTTCCATTTTTAATGCAATATCCTGCATTTTTTTCCGGCTCCAGCCTATGCACTCAAGGATATAATTCATTCCGAAGCGCGCCTGTATATCTACGGTACGGGATTTAAAGGGTCTGACCGGATGCATGTTGTTAAAGACCTGAAAATATTTTTTTACCGGCATTCCCAGAAACCGATTGGCAGTATTAAGCAGCCGGCAGCTGCCGGTGTAATCCGCCAGGCCGATATTCCAGGCTAAAGAGAGCCGGTCGGCATATTCGAATTTTAAAGGCGCGCGCGTTTCCTCAAGCGAGTTTTTTATTCCGAATTTTTCATAATAGTATTCGCAGAAGGTACGCAGGCCGTAAACAGGACGGAAATACAGACTGCGGTCGCGGTATAACTGCTTTTTGAAATATTTATCCACGTATGGGATAATTTCAAAATCCGCAGTTCCGCAGCTGTCGGTAGTATCAAAATAATACACCCTGTTAAATTTTTTTCGTACAGACTTTAGAACGGCGCATACGGTTCCGTCTGTTATTTCTGATTGTAAAAAATAATCGACAAGCAAGGCTGCGTCGGCGTCGGCCGCGGTGCTTAGATTATTATAAAAAAAAATTTTTATACCGCATCCTGCAATTTTATTTTTCCAGTAAATCAGCGGGAAAAGCGTGTGGGAAAAAAACAGTTTTTTTTCATACCGCGCCCGGCTTATTACCGCTACCCGGAAAATCATAATGACAGTTCTATTGATACCGGAGCATGATCAGAGCCTGTAATATCGGGATGAATGACGGCTTTTTCCAGAAACGCCGTAAGCCCTGATGATATAAAAAAATAATCTATTCTCCAGCCGATATTCCGTTCCCGGGCGCGGGTTTTATAATCCCACCACGTATAATTGCCGCTGTCTTTGTGGAAATGCCTGAAAGTGTCAATAAATCCGGCCTGCAGAAAAGAATCTATCCACTCCCTTTCTGCCGGTAAAAATCCCGAAACGTTTTCGTTTTCTTTCGGACGGGCCAAATCGATTTCACGGTGCGCGGTATTTACATCTCCGCAGACAATAATCTGTTTGTTCTTCTTCAGTAATTTACAGCAGCGCTGTAAAAAAGCCCGGTAAAAATCCATTTTAAAAGCAAGACGCTCCGCGGAAGCTTTTCCATTGGGAAAGTAGATGTTAAATAAAACAAATTTTTCGTATTCGGCATAAACAATCCGGCCTTCGCTGTCAANNTCCTGTTTGCAGCGGTTTTACTGCTGAGTAAATTACAGTCCCGCTGTAACCTTTTTTTTCTGCGCTGGAAAAGAATGCCTGGTAACCGGTAAAATTCACAAGGGTATCAGGGAGCTGTGACGGTTCAGCCTTGGTTTCCTGCAAACAGAGAATATCCGGTTTTAAAAAGCCAACTGTATCTATAAAATTTTTTTTGTAAACAGCTCTGAGTCCGTTAATATTCCATGATACTATTTTCATGGTATTAATGCTGTGCTTCGCCGGTAATTAATAAGCCGACACATGATGTTTTTGCTTTTTCAGGAATTTTCATATTTTAAAAATTCGAATAAATTAAGTTGCTGTGACGGGCAGTGACGTGTTTTCTCTGCCCGTCCGAAACATCTCTGGTCCCGGTTAATTCGCCGGATTATGAATAAATTCTTTTAATCTTGTCTTTGATTTCTCTAAAGGATGGTTTAAAAGGAACAACCTTGCGTCCGAAAGAAATTCCCAGGGATTCATAAAGTGCGATCTGCCCGATATCAACGTAACGCTGTTTAATGGCATCTTCTGATTTCATATATTGAACTTCTTGTCCGTCTATACCGGCAACAGTCAGACCGCTTTTTCCTTCCAGCAGCAAAAGTACAGCGCCGGCGCCGGCTTCCCATCCGAAACTTACATCATAGGCACTGGACATTCCGGAACGGACAATATGTCCGGGCACAACATCGCGTACTTCAGGAGCTTCATAAATGCCGGGAACAAGCTGCCCGGTTTCTTTCATGAATTTTTTTATATCAGGATCGGCTTTCATGCGCCTGGAAATTTGCTGAGCGGTAAATTTACCGGCTCCGGCGAGTTTTTTATGTCCGAAAGCGTCAAGCCCTGCGCTTTCATCGACAATTTCGCTGCCGTCGGCATTTTTTATTCCCTCGGCAACTACAATCGTATATGTTCCGGCATGCACATCGCTGTTGACAATTCTCCGGCAGTAGCGTCGTTTAACCCTTTCATAGACTTCATCCCAGTCCACAGGAACTTCAGGTATCAATATACAATCTGCTTCGGCTGCAATACCTCCGCGGAATGCCGTATGTCCTGCATAGCGTCCGAAGACTTCAGTAATCATAACCCGGTTATGCGTACGTCCGGTAGTTTTAAGATCTTGTACGATCTGGGCAATACGGTTAATGGTGGAATCTCCGCCTACGGAATAAGTCTGCAAATCAAGATCCATGGTTTTGGGGGCATGTATACACTGGATTCCATTTTTAGAAAGGTCTACCATAACACTTCCGGAGTCGTCTCCTCCGCTTATTACCAGCCCGTCAATACCATGTTTTTTCATACCGTTTTTAATCCGGGTGTATTTATCAGGGTCTTCTATTTTTTTAATTTTTACCCTGGAATGACCGGCTTCTGAGCCTGCAACATTGGAGGCAAAACGATCAAGCCTGTCCATGGAGAGATTAACAAGATTTTCAATATCTATCAGGTTATAAAGGCCTGCATATCCGTTTGGAATAATGAATACCTCAATATTGTGAGTACTGGCCATATAGGCAGTACCTTTTACAACTGCGTTTAGTCCTCCGCAGTCACCGCCGCTGGTAATAATGCCGATTTTTTTCATGTTGTCTCCTGTTGAAAAATAATTCGTATTTTATCATAATCGAGTTATATTGTAAATAAATTGATGGTCTTAAAAGTCCCAGTTTTTTGCAGAAAACCGCGGTAAATTCTCCTGAGTAAGTCTTGCGCGATTATTAAGAGCTTTGCTTTATAAATCCTTTACACTGATCAGTTCGCGCACATCTTCAATGGTCATTTTTCCCAAAGGGGTTTTTTCGCCAATCAGTGAATCAGACAGTTCTTTTTTAAATTTCTGTAATTCATAAATTTTTTCTTCTATGGTACCCCTGGTTATCAGTCTGTAGGCACTGACTGAGTTTTTCTGGCCCAGCCTGTGTACCCGATCCATGGCCTGATTTTCCACAGCCGGATTCCACCAGGGATCATAAAGAATTACCGTATCAGCCTCGGTCAGATTAAGTCCGGTGCCTCCGGCCTTAAGACTCACAAGAAAAATTCCGATATCGCTGTTACGGTTGAAATTTTCAATCCTGGCCATGCGGTTTCTGGTGTTGCCGTCAAGATACTCGTAGCTGATTTCCTGCTCGCGCAGATGTTCGGCAATAATACCAAGCATGGATGTAAACTGGCTGAAAAGTATAATACGGTGCCGGCCGGAAAGCGCCTCGCTCACCAGTTCATCAAGCAGCTCGAATTTGGCGGAAGTATAGCGTTTACCGTCATCCATACCGATCAGGGACGGGTGGCAGCAAATCTGACGCAAACGGGTAAGGATGGAAAATATTTCCATACGGCTTTTACTGAACAGATCGTTTTTTTCTANNAAGTATTGACCAGCGATATATAAAGCTCTTTTTGACCTTCATGCAGATCAACAAACTGATCAATAATGGTCTTGGGCGGAAGTTCGGAGAGAACTTCGGATTTCAGGCGGCGCATAATAAACGGGCCAATCTTTTTTTTAAGCTGTTCGCGTTTTTCCGGGCAGTCGCCGCTGATAAATTCTTCCTTGAACGCGCTGAAGCGTTTAAGGTATCCGGGTATCAGAAATTCAAATAAAGACCATAGATCCTGCAGGGAATTTTCAATAGGCGTACCAGTAAGCGCCAGTCTTCTTTCGCTTTTTATTTCACAGATGGCCCTGAATCTTCCGGTAGTAAAGTTTTTAATATGCTGGGCTTCGTCAATAACGCAGTAATTAAATTTAATTTTCTTATAGCGTTCCAGATCATTCTGAAAGGAGTTATAGGATGTTATTATAATATGGTATTCTTTAACCGTATCAAGAATTTTTTTTCTCTGCGCCGGGGTGCCGTAAGCAATACCGCAAACCAGTGACGGGCAGAATTTTTCAATTTCTTTCTGCCAGTTATAAACCAGTGAAGTCGGGCAGATAATAATATTAATCTGTTTTTTCTTTTCCTGTTCGGCAGCCAGCAAAGCAATGGTCTGCAGGGTTTTACCCAGTCCCATATCATCAGCCAAAATACCGTTTAAGCGCAGATCCGCCAGACGCCCTAACCAGAGAAATCCGTCTTTTTGATAATCACGAAGCACCGCTTTTATGGCAGAGGGTACAGGTCTGTCTTCCACGCGCGCCGGCGCCGACCAGGTACTGAAAAAAAATTCCGATTCCGGATCGGTTTCAATTTCAACTCCCTTCAGCGTTTCCGCATAGTTTTTCAGGTATAAAAGCCCCGGACGATCAACCCCGCTTTCTTCCGCAGCGTCTAATCCCAGGTCTTCAAGGATATAATTCAGACTGGTGACCAGTTCGGGGTCGAGGAAAAGCGTTTCGTTGTTTTTTAACTTTATATACTTGCTGCCTTTTTTAACTGAAGAAATAATATGTTCCAGATTAACGGACTTACCGCCGGCCTGAAAGGTAAATCCGACATTAAAAAGCCCGGCGCCGCTTCCTGAACAGCGTATTTTCACCGCTAATTTTTTCTGCTCGGAAAAGATGGAGAATTCCCGGCCGTAAAAAATTTTCCAGCGTCTGCGGAAAGCCGGGATGTAATTAAAAAAAAGCCGGCCGGCGTTTTCATCATTTTCCAGCAGGTAAAACATGCTTTTTCCGGTGACAATGAATTGATCGCACCCGGCAATTTCTTCTATATAAGAAGCAGCTTCGCAAATATCGATTCCTGATTCTTCCAGACTGCTACTGTCCAGCGGATTGTATTTTTTACCGTCGGGAAGCACCAGAGACGGCGTAAGCGCAACACATGGTGAAGCAAATAAAGGCGGACGGGCCATATAATCAATATAAAGCTCCGCGGTAAACGCGCTGGTTTTGGCCGGTTCACGCGCCAAAGCCGCTTCCCGGGAGAAAGATTTGGTTTCTATAAATATATATTTTTCCTTTAAACCGGCTAATATTTCCGTAAAAAAACGTCTTAAATAAACAGACGGTATGGTAACGGGCGAGGAATAAAAAAGTTTTTCGATTTCATCCATACAGGAATGAATTACCGACAACTGAAAGACTTTATTATCGCGCAGCAGGCAAGGCGGATCCGCGGGAATGATTATTTCCAGTTCGCGCAGCTCGCGCGATTCAGCATAAAGCGAGCGAAATTCGTTTTCGTTTAAACTGCGCCCCCGGGGAAGCAGCAGTGATTTTAAAATCACTGAACCCTCTTTATAATCAGCAAGAATATAAAGCGCCAGACGCTCCGGCTGCGGCGCCAGACGCGATCTGCGCGATCCTATTCCCGTCTGGTCAAAGGAAAGAAAAAGCTGCATGGCTTCACCCAGCAGATATTCAGGCAGAATATACTGCTGACCGCTTTCGTCCATGGGCAGGGAGGGCAGCAGATTAAGGAGTTTTCGCGAACAGCTGTCGAATTGATCGAAGGATACTGAAATCGCTCCCTGTTCGGAAGGAATCAGGCCGGCGCTGAAAAACATTTCATGAAATTTACGCAGATTGCGTACGGACTGAGGCTCGTCATTGCCGCTGATAATGGAAATTTTAAGTTTAACTACGCCTTTTTTATATCCGGTTAACCCGATGTTTTTTTCTTCTCGGTTCTGCACCTCGGCGCTTAAAACCGGCAGTAAGGAAAATTTTGCCAGGGCATTATGCGCCGGAGTCATTCCGAAAAAATTATTAAACTGACCGAAAAGTCTGGTGATTTTTCTGGTGGCGTCGCTGGCCTGCACCAGGTAGCGTTTTTTAAGATATGATTCTATGAACGCTCTAAAGCAGGCAGTATCATCTTCATTTCCGTCTTTCCAGAAATAATAGTACAGTGAAGGCAGGGTAGTGAGCCCTGAAAGATTGGTCAAATCGTGAAAACGGAATGATTCTATGTTTCTGAGCTTTTTATATCTGGTAATATAGGAAAGCTCAGAGATAATTTTTTTTAGTTTTAAAAGGCGGCTTAACAGACGTTCGCGTGCTGCAGAAGGATCTTCGCCGGTGAGAGTTTTAATATGTTCTTTTATCAAATCTTCAGGTCCGCTTAAAACTACCCTGTCTTTTTTATCCTGAAAAACATGCTCCATGATTTTTGACGGATTTAATTCTGAGGAAAAAAAATCAGAAGTCAAAAGGGAATCAAAATCAGGATGGAGCGTAAAAAAATTTTTGCCTGAAATGATATATTCCTCGGCGGTTTCCGGAGATAAATTAAGCAGAGATGCCGCCTGGCGAATTTCGTTTTTTTCGTTTTCATTGATGCGGGAAGAAGAATTATCAATAGCTTGCAGTGTGTTCATTTTTATTCAATAATCAAGGTTATCGGAATTTTCTAAAAACCGGAATATGTTCTCCTTTTGACTCCAGCCTGTTATTTCGCTTTAACGGCCAATGTCAGGATAACAGTCTGTAATATTGGTAATAACAAGAAATTTAATATTAAGATCAGACACTGTTAACCGCATGCCATACTGTCTGCGGCCGTGATTTCGACAATAAAATGCGAAATTAAGTTACTTAAATTGTATATTCATGCACAGGGGAAATATCGGGTGTTACTTGCGCTGCCTCCTGTGTTAATTGAAAAAAGCACCAATCACCATTGCCTGCTGTTAATTGCCCGGATTTCAGGTAAAATTATTAATTACCAGACTTTCCGGATTTACCGGTTAAGTTTCATTGCCATTATATCATGATTTTTTTCAGTTATGTTATTGCCATCTCACAAATTCCCGCTTTTTATTTTTTTGAAAACGGGAATTTGCGGGGAGAGAGCAGGGTGAGTGCAGATTAGTGCTGTGAATTTTTATTTTATAATAGCAAATGAGAGTACGATCAACTTATTTGCCGCAGGTAATGGACATTTGCTTCTGAAAAAAAAATTTGAACAATGTCCGGATATATGATAGTATATAGAAAAATCTGGTCTATTTACCAAACCGGAATCTTGACAAAATGCCCGAACAGATAAACCCAGAAAACTTTCTTGCTGTAAATTTTGTACAGGCAATATCCCGCTCAAAGATTATCAACGATGAAATACGAAAAAAAATAATAGAGAATTCCATTGCCGTGGTTAATAAAATAATCAAGGATGCGCCGCCGGTTTCTTTTGATGCGGCCCTCAGGGTTTTTAACACGGTATTTAATGCAGGCTATTTTATTTTTTCTACAGGCGGATCTTCCAAGCCTGAATTCAATCCCCGTATAGTTTCATTTTATCAAAATGCCTTTGCCAAGCGTCGGGAAATTATTTATAAAAATACCAGCGAATTATACGGCAGATTGTGGCGTTTTATAATTGAATATCATTTTATTTCCGGCGATTATACCAGTCGCAATAATTTATTGGATTATTTCAACCGCCGTATTTCGTTTTTCCTTGCCGACTGCTCGGTACTTGACTCTTTCTATATAATGCCGGTGTTTATCGAATTAGCCGAATTCATCAAAGTTCATTTCAGCAAGGCGGATGCAAATACCAAATTTATACAATTTAAACCCAAATTGGCGGAATCTGCCCAGACTGCAGCCGGAGTACGTTATAAAGAACAGCTGCAGACTTTTGCCGTTTCACCCAATTCCGCCGAAGAAATAATCAACCTGCTCGATAAAGATTATGAAAATAAAAAACTGTTCGCCAAAAAACCGCCGGCCTGGGATATCCTTCTGCAGAAAGCGATTTTGCTTTTTTACTGTTTCAGTCTCTTTATGGATTTTAAAATCAGCCAGAAAGATCGCGATCATATCGATGAATTTACCGATCAAATTCTCACGGTATTAAATGATGATTTAAAAAACAGTGAAACCCTTTTCGGGCAATGGAACCGCGGGG
>DNNS01000054.1 GCA_003497555.1 Spirochaetia bacterium | reverse complement strand
AACAGTATTACATGCTGGCGTTGCCTCTTACAAATAAATTTTCCAGGGAGTCATTTATGATTGTAAGAAAAGAACCTCTCAGACACGATGACACTTTCAAAATAATTATGTATAAATGCGATAATGACGGATCAGTCTCGCCTAATTACCAAAAAGCGGAATTTCATGACGAGGTAAATACCTATTACTGTCAGCGCGTCAGCGAGTTTGAACGGCTGCACAGCGAGCTGATAAGCGGTAATATCAGCGCAGTTAAATTTTACGCTGATCTGCAGCACCTTGATGCGCGCGAACTGGCCGCCCGGATGAGAACCTGCATCGGTGCCATAAAAAAACATTTCACGCCTGAAGGATTTAAAGGTGTCACCGTAAAGCAGCTTCAGAACTATGCAAAAATTTTTAATATTGCCGTCAGCGATTTTTTTCAGTTTCTGGTTATTGATAAAAATCTGCATGCTTGCGAAAAACGTCTCCATTCCCGTTTATTACAGGAACTTACCTTATCGGAAAAATCTTAAATGAAACAGGCGCGAATATGAATATGATCAGCAATTTTAAACACAGTGCCGGTGCGCATTGTGAAACCGGCAGTTTACGCAATCTGCTGGCTTTTTCCGGGAAAGAAATCTCAGAGGCCATGCTCTTTGGCATCGGTTCCGGCCCGGCTTTTTATTATCTTTTTTTCCAGAAAAATCATGTCGGTTTTCCGCTTCTTGGTATCCGTAACCGGCCCGGTCTTGTGGTAAAAAATTGTTCCGGATTCTGCGGTATTGATATCAAAACCATGCAATACAAACGGGTGCAGGATGCATTAAAAAAAACCGATGAACTTCTGAATAAAAATATTCCGGTAGCAGCAACGGTAGATATGATGTACATGAAATATCTTCCCGAATATCTGCATATACATGCCCCGCTCCATTTCATTGCCATTGTCGGGAAACAGGATAAAGAACATTATCTGATTTCCGATCCCTATTTCCCGGAAATCGGAAAACTGCACATTGATGATTTAAGCGCAGCCTGGGAAACCTATTCTCCGCTGGCACGTAATAACACCCTCTCTTATATTACAGCCATTCCCGGTAATATTAACTGGAAATCGGCAATAAAAAAAGGCATTCAGGAAACAGTTAGAAATATCATTCTGCCTCCTGTTATCAATAAACTATTTATCTTTGTGGGCATTAATGGAATTCGGCTGTTTGCCTCTAAAATAATGGAATGGCCGGTTAAATACCGGGGAGTTCACCTGCGGGAAGGAATTATGTTTACAGCTGTTGGTTTTGAAGATCAGGGTACAGGCGGCGGAGCATTCCGCATTATGTACGGTGTATTTTTAAAAGAGGCTGCAGATATTTTCAATTCCTCTGCTCTGCGTGAAATGTCGGATAAAATGCTTGCTCATGGCCAATATTGGACAGATACCTCCAGAAAAATCATCCGCACCGGTAAAAAAATACCGGTCGCTGACGAAGAATATGAAGATTGGTTTGCAGCCCAAAAAAACGTTTTATATACTGATTTACAGGAAATCAGCGAACGGATTTTACATATTGCGGAAACAGAAAATATATTTTTCAGGGAACTTGGCCGGATAATTTCGGATTTGTAGATTAAAACCTGCCGGATTCCAGGTTGATGAATAAACGTAACTATATTATATTACTTGTCCATGTGCGGCAGATTTACCCAGAAATCCGAAAAACCTGAAATCGAACTGGAATTTTCAGTTGATACTTTTCTTTATGAACCTGCCGCAAGTTACAATATTGCTCCCGCGCAGAAAGCCGGTATTATTGCAATTTCTGATGGCATTTCTTTTTCTATGCTGTCCTGGGGCATTAAATCACCCTGGCCCGGTAAACCTCCGCTGATAAATGCCAGAGCGGAAACCATTCTTGAAAAAAAAACTTTCATTCCTCTGGTCCAGAGTTGCCGCTGCCTTGTCCCCTGCAGCGGATATTATGAGTGGCGAAAAACAGTTAGCGGCAAAACGCCATTTTTTATATACCAGGAGGCGGCTCCGCTTTTTGCTTTGGCCGGAATTTATTCCCCGCAGTCTTGTGATCAGCAAAGCACATTTTGTATTATTACTGCCAAAGCATGTCCCGAATTAAATTTCATACACGAGCGTATGCCCCTGGTTATCAATAAATCCGATTATCAAAAATGGCTGACAGGAAATTTTACTACCCTGCTTTTCCCCCCCAAATCCTGCGCATTCAGTATGTATGAGGTTTCTTCAATGGTTAACAATCCGGCCTGCAATAATCCACTGTGCATTCAGCGGGTAAACTAATGACATTTTTTATAGAAGTATACGGCTGTCAGATGAATGTTTCTGACGCCGACAATATCAGAAAAATGCTTGCAGGCTGCGGACATACTGAAACAGAACACGAAGAAGCTGCCCAGATTATAATTCTTCTTACCTGCGCAGTGCGCAGCAGTGCAGAAGAGCGCATACAGGGCAGGCTGGGTTACTTTAAAAATAAAAAAAAATCACGTAATTTTCTGCTTATTTTCTGCGGTTGTATTGCTGAAGAAAAAAAAGGCGGGATTCTCGGCGCCTACCCTTTTATTGATTTGGTGATAGGGACATCCGAGCTCCATAATCTTCCTTCTGCTATCGCCGAAACTGAAAAAATATCCGGTCAGAAAATTTTTACAGGTGATGATTATCATTTTCTTTCATCCGGGAAATCACATATACCCGGACAGGCATTTGTGACAATTATTCATGGCTGCAGCAATTTCTGTACATACTGCATTGTACCGTATACCAGGGGCAGGGAAAAATCCCGGACTGCAGATGAAATTATAACAGAAATAAATCAGCTGGAAGCAGAAGGAATAAAAGAAATTACCCTACTTGGTCAGAATGTAAATTCCTACGGTCTTGATCTCGGCCAATCGCCTGATTTTACCGGTCTGCTTAAAAAAATTATTAACGAAACCAATATACCCTGGGTACATTTTTTAACCAGTCATCCGAAAGATTTCAGTGAAAAACTTGTATGTGTACTGGCCGAAAACAGCAGGCTTACCCGCTATTTTCATCTGCCCCTGCAGTCAGGATCCAACCCGGTTCTTTCCGCCATGAACCGTAAATATACCATAGAACAATATCTTGAAAAAATCGATTTTATTAAAAAATATATACCAGACTGCACGCTTTCAACTGATCTGCTGACCGGTTTCCCGGGAGAAAGCGATGAAGATTTTAATGAAACACTGAAAATAATGAGCGCAGTGCGTTTTGACCGGGCTTTTATGTTCAAATATTCCAGACGTACATTTACCAGGGCAGCTGAATATAACAACCAGGTTTCCGCTGAAATTGCACAGACGCGGCTGGAACAAATTATAAGCCTGCAGACTTCAATCAGCCGTGAGAATATGCAGAAAAAAATCGGAGGAATCTGGACCATTCTTGTTTCCGGGAAAAGCCGTAAAAACGGAAACATTATCGGACATAGTATTCATCAAAGGCAGGTCGTTGTACCGGCAGCGGCTGCTACCGGTGAATTCATCAAGGTAACCGTTAAAGGTATTTCAGGAGAAACATTTACAGGCGAAATTATTTCTGTTTAAGAATTTCTTTTCCCCCATGCTATTTTGTATCCACTCAGATTTTACAATTTTTAACACGAGGATAATATTATTAATAGTTAAGAAATCTTGTTATTTCAATATTTCTTCGTGAACTTCGCGTTATTTTTTTAAAATTTTAATTATTATTTTAAAATCTGAGTAAGTACGCTATTTTTAGAGTTTGAGATCTGGGCATACATAAACTACCACCAGCAGAGCTGGTGATTTTTGGTTTGGTTTTTGTCATGATTCCACCAGCTCTGCTTCCCTGCGGGCAGCGGCACTCCATAAGGCGCCGCATGGTAGTTTGTCCCCCAAAAACTGCAGAAAACTGCAGTCATACCGCAGCCTAAAAGGCATGCGGTATATAACCACCGCCATATGCGGTGGTTTTCTTTTGGGTGATAAAAAAATACTTATTTGTCCTGAATTCCTTAATCCGGATTTCCAGTGCTGACGATTAAAAGATGAAAACTTAGACTTATATCTAAATCAGGTAAATTTTAAACGTA
>DNNS01000646.1 GCA_003497555.1 Spirochaetia bacterium | reverse complement strand
AATATCATTGCTTTGTGGTATAAAAAAGGAGTAACCCCATGAAATCTTTAAAACCACTTCTGCTTTTATACCTGTTTCTGCCTTGTCAAAAGAACGGGCTCGAGTTATGAGAGAATCTTGACCGGGAGAATTACTATGCGGAGATTATTTTTTTTGATTATTGCTCTCATAATAGTTTTGCTGTGCCAGGTTTATCCAGCAAAAAATCAATCTATTATTTTTAGCTCAGGATTTGAAAAAGATGATAAAAATTGGGATACTGACACACGGATAGTAATGAGTGAAATTACCGGTAAAGCTGCCCGTAGCGGTTCGTCCGGGCTTCGCGTTACTGATAACGATCCCCAAAAAGGTTCTCAATTTTCTTCACGGCTGATTTCTGTTAATCCCGGCGACTACCTCCAGCTTGATTTCTGGACACGGTGTATCAAAGGAAACGGTGTTGGCGTTTATTGCTGGTTTTTTGAGAAAGATCATAACAAAAAGAAAACTGAAAAATCCGACAGGATTGATATTATACCGGATAATGAATGGAAAAACATAACGAATACATTTATTGTACCGGAAAATATGATCTCTGCACGACTTTGGATTCATTCATATGACGGNNGATTTTGCCTTTCCTTTAGTTATAACAAATTTAGAATATAACAAGAGGAACTTAGAACATCCGGTATTTTCTAACTGGCCATCCATAACTGATGACAGAATGAGTAAAATAAAAACGGGAATAGATCAGATTATGGCAATGTCTCCGGAAGAGCTTGCCGATTTCTGCCCTAAAAATAATGGATTTCGCTGGATTGGCTGTGTATGCGGCAGACACCGGGGTGAACTCTTTGACTGGGATGTTGAAAATCCGGATAAAATAACCTGTAAAATGTGTAAACGCAGTTTTCCTGCTGAAGACTATCCGGAAAATAAAAGCGCTACAGTAACCGCTCCATCCGGAAAACAGCTTAAGTATACATACCATGAATTATCAAATGGGCAAAAATGTTATTTTTCAGCCGGTATATTACGGCATAAACAGGATTATCTTGTAGATAGAGCGTATGAACTGGCCCTGCTGTTCAGAAAAACCGGTAACGAAAAATATGCTGAATATGCCAGTGTTATTCTTTGTTCTCTTGCTAAAGCGTATCCTGATTTTATCTTTAAAAAAGAAAAATTTAATCGCCCCAAAGACGATATTTTCTTTTATAACGGAATGATAACACCGGAAACTTGCGCACCTACCTATGCCGCCGCGCGTTTTTCCGACTGGGCTGTCTCTGATATTCCCTGGCAAATGTTAATCTGTTATGACGCGATATTCAACAGTGTTTCTCTGAAAAAATGGCTGTCAAGATTAAAAATGGACCGCTATCAGGATATTGAGTGTAATTTTTTTCAAAAAGCCGCGGCTGGTACCTTGATTAATAAGGAAATTTTTTTTAATATGAGCCCCATGTATTGGTCAACCATGATTATGGCAGGCAGGATTATCGGTATGCCGGAATATGTGCATATTGGGGCAAGCCGATTACAGTATTTTTTGAAAAGTATGTTTTATTTTGACGGACACTGGCGCGAGTCAACAACTACCTATTTTGTACAAACAACCATGAAGCCTATCTATGTGTTTTGCCTGCCTGTTCTGACCGGATATTCCGATCCGGATGGGTATGTTTCTGCATATGACAACAAAATATATAAAAATTTTAATCCGGAAAATGATTTTGGATTGCTTTTTGGAAATATTAAAGATGCCGCAACAAAATGTTATTTGCCGAATGGCCAGCTTGTGCCTCTGGGCGACACTGATATCAAAAAAGAGCCTTCCTCAACATATTTCGGATTTTCTGAAAGATATGAACCTTCATCCTATCTTCTCGGCGGTATTGGCCGGGCAGCGCTCAATTCCGAACCTAATGGCAATCAGATTCAATTGCATATGTTCTGGGATTCCAAATATCCGGCGCATGCGCATTTTGACACGCTTTCCATTTTGCTGTATTCAGAAGGCAAAGAGCGAATATCTGATATTGGTTATACCCATACACATTACGCTATATGGTCAGTATGCAGTGCAGCGCACAATCTTGTGGTTATTGACTATAAAAACCAAATCCGGAATGACGCGTACACTGGTCGCGGAGATATTGAATATATGGATATCGACGATAAGGATGTTCAAATNNAAATTCTTGAGGTTGACGGGAAAAGAACAGTTGGCGGGAAACCATATACGCGAACTCTATTCCTGATTAATAAAGGAAACGGAAAATACTATATCGCTGATTTTTTCCTGGCAGGCGGCGGTGAAACTTATGACTATCTGATTCACGGCGATGCCTTTAACACTGATAATCTTTCACTTGAAGACAATTCAAGGCGTACTATTACTATGGCGGAAGAACCTGTCATTACTAAACGCTACCTGGGTGATTGGCAAGAACCAGGTGTAACGCGCGATGTTTATGAAACCTATTGGCATGAGTATTATACCTATGGGTTTATGCGGGAAACTAAAAAAGCAATTATTGACAGTAAAACTACATTGGTTCGGGCAGTGTTTACTGATTCCGAGGATAAAGGTTTTGCCTTAATCATACCTGTGGACAGAAACAGCAATACAGATGAAATTTTCACAGGCATTAATCCGGGGCTTCGTGTGTCTTCCCGGGATAATAAAGATGTCTGGAAGGAACCGAGGAAATTTATCTGTGTTCGTAAAAAAAACATAAATAAAGCTGCTGTGCTATTCCAGACCATAATTGAACCTGATAAAAATGTATCGCTGATTGATGACATAGCAATTCCCCAAAAAGGAATAACTGTAGTGAAATCAGGAACCGAAACGGATTATATTTTCATTCATCAAGAGAAGGAAACAACTTTAAATAATGTTACATTCAAGGGCGAATTCGGTTTTTTTACGTTAGCAGCCGGGAAATTGAAAAAATACCATATAATGAATGGTTATATAGTATATAACGATAAAAAAATAGAAGCAAAATCTCCGCATATGGCTGCGCTTTCTGATGTAAAAGACGAGAGCACTCTTGAATTGAGTTCGGGCGCATATCCGGATAAAGCATTTAATCATTCCAGGTTTATTAAAATAATTCATGATAACAGCATAAGTCACGGATATCTTATAAGGACTACTGATCTGCCGAAAGCCCGGGTTACAGTTGAAGGGAGCCTTGGTTTTATATACAATAAAGACACCGAATCTATAAAATTCAATAATTTTCCAGGCTATAAATTCGGCAAAACAGTGCAGATTATTTTTTATGAAGCAGCTCATAATTAATTTTTTTTTCGGCAAGGCCGTTTTTAAGAAGAAAAGCAGGTATATGTTGCTATTCAGGCTGTCGATTTGAAA
>DNNS01000498.1 GCA_003497555.1 Spirochaetia bacterium | reverse complement strand
TTATTATTAATCAGCATCGCCCCTGCCCTTTATATGTAGTATGGAAAATTATATTTGATCCGCAGAATCCGCATTTAACGAGTCCGGCCAATAATTTTAATTAAAGAATTGGATTAATTTCTTTGAAAGCGATAACCGCAGAATTGAGCATGCATTAAATGTTTTACACGAAAATGGATTTCCCATCAGAGACAAAAAGGATTGTGATTACGAAATAGTTGTTGCAGTTGCCCTATTACATGATGTTGGAATAAAAAAATCTGAAAAAAAACTTGGATAAAATAACAACAAGACTCAGAAAAAACACGGCCACCCGCAGTAAAAATAATACTTAATAATATCAGTCTTGATCCTGAGAAAACAAAAAAAGTCTGTGAAATAATTGGTAATCATCACTCACCGTCAAAATATGATTATCCGAAACTTGAAATACTAAAAGAAACGGATAAGATTATTAATAGACAGGAAGAGCCGGATATATAACTATTAGACAAGTAGTAGCAAATTTGATTTCTCTATTTTGAAAAAACGAAATGTATGCCCTAACTATATCCAATAAAGGATATTTCAGGGATTATTTGTAGTGACACCAGGCGGAATTCTCTTTATCGCTTTGTAAAGTTCGTACTGGCATACTACGACATTATGCCTTCCTTTGCAGGTATGACCTTCGGGATCATTTTTATAAAGACTTAAAAAAGCCGGAAGCGCTTTTTTTGAGCGCATCCTCCCCAATGTCCATACTGCGATACGAGTCCGATCTTTTGCAGGCGCAGACTCGTCAAGCACAAACGCGATAAGAGCGTTTTCTCCGTTAATGCTATATTTCTGTTCGGCATAAATAATATTCTTCCGTACATAATATTCCATAGAAACAAACAAGCCGCCGATAACAAGAAGCAAGACTCCTGCGCCGGCAATAATTGCAATTAAAATTATTTTGCGTATTTTTATAAAAACACGAATCTCCTTTTTTATCATATTGGAAATTATATATTAGATTTTATATTAAATCAAAATTTTTGAGATATAAAAAAACCATTATTTTTTTTCTTCCGTAATTAAAATATTATATTTAAACTTTAAACCTTTGATAATGAGTGAAAACCCCCTTTGCTACAACGGGGTTAATTACTTTTCTAAACATACAAAATTTTAAAACTTGACAATCCAATAAAAATGACCTATAATAATATTAACTGTTTCGTTAGACATAAAGGTTAATGAATAATGAGTAAAGATATATCCGATGGCAGACAAAGAGTTATTAAAGCTGCAATAGAACTTTTTGCTAAAAAAGGCAAACATGGCACCCGCATGGAAGAAGTTGGTAAACACGCCAAGATAAACAAAGCCATGGTGTATTATTATTTCAACACTAAGGATAATCTTTATCAAGAGATATTAATGAAAATCGTTATAGATATGTTTAGAAAAATCAATCAGGATATAAATAGCATCATTAAAAATAAAATGAATTTTACTGAAATTTTAAGACAGCTTATTGCCATTCATTTCAATAATTTATCAAGAAATCCTCAATTTATACAAATTATGATTGATGCTCTTGCAAATGAACCGGAAAAATTTAAAGAAGTTATGAAAATTGTAAAAAACAATCCGGATATAAATGCTAATACAAAGGCAATAGCAATTCTTAAAGAAGGTATGAATAATAAAATTATCCGTAAAGATGATCCAAAACAGATTTTGATAAGTATCATCGGTATGAATCTCATTTATTTTATTGCAAAACAGATCGCTGATGTTTTTTTGGATATTGATATAAAAAATGAACAGGATTTTTTAATAAAACGGAAAAAGAGTGTGCTTGATCTTATAATGTATGGAATACTTGAAAAAAAAGAATAATATAATTCTTTTTGTCTTTAAATAACGATAACGTCAAACTATATTATTAAATTGTTATTTTCGGAGATTATTTTTTTGAAAATAACAAAAACAGTATTATTGACATCACAACTAAGAAATTTTTATATTGAAATGGAGCCGGACATAACTTTACCGGCCAAACACCCGGATGTTATTATAAGTAAAAAAATAACAGACATCTTCGTAGGGAAGAATGTTGCTTAATCAGTTTAGAGGTTAAAAATGGAACAATTTACGATACCGATGTCTTAAAAAAAAATATAAAATATAACTGAAAAAATTAAAAATATGCATCGGAAGTAATTTAAACAAAGTGCTATCGATCACTACTGACAAGGTAAAAGATATTAAAGCGCAAAAGAATACACGCGCTTGCCTAAAAAAGAAGATATGGAAGCAAGACAGCTAATGCCCGATATGTCATCTACAGATAAATAAAAGCCGGAATTTAGAAAAAAATAAAAAATAACTTGACAACCATGTATTTTTGTATTATAATTTAACGAAATCGTTAAACTATTTAGTTAGATGATTTAGTTAAATAAATTCAAGGACGCACGCATGAAACACATCAGCAAATTCATTCTGAAACATCCTGTCACGGTAATCACCATTACGGTCATTATCACCGTCTTGCTTGGTTTCGGGCTTCCGCGTATCGTCGTTGACGATAATATCGACGAGATGCTTCCCGAAAATCTTCCCGTACGCATGTCGCTTAATAAAATTGACGACATATTCGGCGGCTCACAAGGTATCGTTATCGCCGTTGAGAATGAAAACGGTATATTCAATACATCAACCCTACGTAAAATCAAAGACCTCACCGATACGCTGAAGAATGCGGAGGGAATACGTGACGTAACCAGTCTTGCCACAATTAAACACGTTGAAGGAAAAGACTGGGGGCTGGAAGTTAAACCATATTTGGAAGAAGTCCCCGCGAATGAAAAGGATGTATCAGCGCTGAAAAAACTTTTCTACGCCGACGACATGTACGCAGGACAATTGGTCTCCACCAACGGAAAATATGCCGCGATAATTGCCTTGCTTACGAAAGATTGCGACGATATCGCAACGTATACGGCATTACAAGACACGACACACCGCATAATGCAAGGTGATGAAAAAGTGTACTTTGCGGGAACACCCGCGTTGCGTACTATATTGGCAAGCGGTATGAAAACTGACCTCCGCACACTTATCCCCTTTGTGATACTTATCATTATCGTATCCCTCTTCCTCAGTTTTCGCACGTTGGAAGGTGTGCTGCTCCCGCTTTTGTCCGTACTAATGAGTGTCGTCGCATCGGTGGGCCTCATGGGGCTTATGGGTAAAAAGTTCATGATGATCAACAACACCATGCCGGTACTTCTTATCGCTATAGGCACCGCCTACGCCATACATGTTATCTCCAAATATTATGAATCGCTGTCAGCCGGTGGATCCAAACATGATGCGCTGCTTGAAACTATGCGCGATGTAAGCATCCCCGTACTCATGGCGGCGCTTACCACCATCGTAGGGTTCGTCACCCTCGTATCGTCACCGCTTCCAGTCTACGCTGAGTTCGGATTATTCACCGCATTCGGCGTATTGTATGAGCTTATTATTGCGCTTACGTTCGTTCCGGCGGCACTTTCTTTACTCCCCGTTCCGAAACATCACGCTTCCCATAGCGTGATGTTTCGGAACGGCATACTCACACGGCTCCTGCGCGCACTGGCAAACAATGCAATAGGCAATACAAAATTTACGGTGATACTATCGGGTGCCGTATTAAGCATATTTGCAATAGGGATTGCACTCGTGCATGTGGAGGCAAATCCTATTTCATTTTTCCGCCCGAAAAGTTCCGTAACCCTTGCTGACAACGTAGTGAACAACAATCTCGGCGGATCGGTCACCATAAACATTTTAGTTACAGGCGACATACAAGATCCGAAAATACTTTCACTCATGGATATGATTGAAACGAATGCTGTTACGTATCCCGAGATTTCATCCTCCGTATCCATGGCCAAAGTGGTGAAACAAATTAACAAATCACTCAACGGAAATAACCCCGACTACGAACGCATACCCGATACGAAAGAAGCAGTAGCGCAGGCGTTGCTTGTATACTCGATGTCGGGTAACCCGTCCGACTTCGATAAGTTCGTCGATACTGATTATCGTCATGCACAAATCATCGCGCGGATGAAAAACGTACCCACAAAAGATGTTGCGCGCATTACAAAAGAAATGAGCGCATACTGCACCGCGCTTATAAAAAATTCGCAAATACAGGATATCTCGGTTGAAGTAACGGGATTCTCGGTTTTGTTGGTCGATCTGGCGCGCCTCATTATTTCATCACAGGCATCAAGCATGATACTTTCCATAATCNNATGGCGTGGGCAACGTACCGTTCGTTTCGTCTCGGCCTGTTATCCATACTTCCCTTAACCATTACGATGTCAATCTGTTTCGGACTTATGGGAATATTCAATCTTCCCATAAGTCTGCCCACCGCCGTTATTGCGAACATAGTTATCGGCTGCGGCATAGACTACTCTTTCCATTTTCTGTCACGCTTCAAAAACGAATCGCGTAATCATACTTCAACGAACGATGCGATATACGCCACTGTCAACGGGGTGGGAAAGCCCATTCTTTACAATGCGTTGTCGGTCGCGCTCGGATTTTCTACCCTAATGTTTTCAATGTTCCTGCCTCTGCAGTTTCTGGGAGGACTTATAGCGCTGGCGATGCTTACCTGCGGGATATGTTCGCTTACATCGCTGGCATCGTCAATTTCACTGGGGTCAAAAAAAATAATTTCATAGGAGTTTGTCATGAACAACAGAAAAAGATTTACATTCAGCGCACTGAGCATCATCCTAAGTCTCGGTGTAATGACGTACGCACAGGACAGCATATCTGCACTAGACATTATGCGCAAAGTCGATACCAAAGCGCTGCCGAAGGACATTACGGCGAAGGTTACGATGAACCTTATCGACACGAAGGGAAATGTGCGCGAACGTACTCTAAAACAATACCGCAGGAGCGATACAAAACTTATTATGTGGTTTACCTCTCCCGCTGATGTAAAAGGAACAAGTATGCTTCGTCTTTCATACAACGACCGCGACGACGACACATGGATATACCTGCCTGCATTCGGTAAAGTACGCCGCATAGCGTCATCGGCAAAAACGGGAAGTTTTATGGGATCTGACTTTACATATGAGGATATGGAAACCAAGAAAATCGATAACTACACCTATATGTTACTTCGCAGCGAAATGATCGATGACAAAGACTGTTACGTAATTGAAACGACACCGAAACAAGACGTAACAAGCGATTATTCCAAATCAACCGTGTGGATAGACAAAACGTCGTTTTATCCGGTACGTTCGGAGTTATACCACAAATCGGGAAAACTTAAAAAAGTGATGCATGCATCCATAAAAAAACACGGGCAGTATTGGCTTCCCGAAAAAATTACGATGAAAGATGCGCGCACCCAACACACAACAGTAATGATCTCGGAAAATATCATAGTCGATACAGAGCTGTCTGACGCGTTATTTAAAACAACCGAAATGACACGTATACGATAAGAAGGCCGCGATGGAACTCACACGATACACCATAGTCGCATGTGCAACGCGCATAATATACGCGCCTTCGGTATTATAAAA
>DNNS01000119.1 GCA_003497555.1 Spirochaetia bacterium | reverse complement strand
AATTAAAGGGTTTCGCGCAGAGTTCGCGGAGCCCGCAGAGGAATAAACATTATTATGCATTTTCTGGGTCTTCATGATTTTTTAGTTTAATCAAATCAACTCCGTCAGGCATAATGTCTAATTTTCATTGATGAAAACAATGGCCTATAAAAAACTTTTTTAATTCACTCCTACTCATACAATGCCATAAAATCATTCAAATTTGCCAATACCCGCTCAAAAGCCGGATGCGCCAAAAAATTTAAACCCGTTTGATTTTCTATAAAAAAAGAATATACTATAATATATATATGAAAATTCTGATAGCAAATAAATTTTATTTTAAAAAGGGCGGAGACTGCATATATTCAATGAATCTGGAAGAACTGCTAAAAAACAAAGATCATAAAGTAGCATTTTTTTCCATGCTCCATTCCGAGAATGAATCAAATGAATATTCAAAATATTGGGTATCGTCAGTTGATTATCAAAAAATCGGTTTTAAATCAATTGCCAGGGTTTTAATGCGGCCTTTATTTTCTTCGGAAGTTAAAAATAAATTTAATCTGCTGCTGTCGGATTTCAAACCGGATATAGTGCACCTGAATAATATTCATTCGCAAATTTCCCCAATCATCGCGCGTGAAGCGTATAAAAAAAAAATACCTGTTGTCTGGACACTCCATGATTACAAACTGGTTTGTCCTGCATATACCTGCCTGAGAGATAATAAAATATGCGAACTATGCTTTAATAACAGGCTGAATGTAATAAAAAACAGATGCATCAAGAATAGTCTATCTGCCGGCTTTATTGCATGTCTTGAAGCATTTATATGGAATAAAAAAAAATTAATGAAATATACCCGGGCATTTATATCTCCCAGCGAATTTTTAAAAACGAAAATGATTGAAGGCGGGTATAACGAAGAAAAAATATACGTACTGAATAATTTTATTAATAAAAGCCTGGTACCGGGAATAAAAAGGAATGATTCCGTAAAATATTATTTATTTTTCGGCAGATTATCGGTTGAAAAGGGTATTATCCGGTTGTTGGAAACTGCAGAAAAAATGCCGGAATATAATCTTAAAATTGCGGGAACCGGCCCTCTCTTTCAAAGCTTGGTTGAAAAATACCGATCTGCCCATATCGAATTTATCGGGCATATATCAGGCGAAAACCTCAAATATTTGATTCTGAATGCGGAATTTACTATTATTCCTTCAATCTGGTATGAGAACAATCCTATGAGTATAATCGAATCGCTCGTACTTGGCACGCCGGTACTTGCGTCCGCGATCGGCGGAATTCCGGAATTGATTATGGAAGGCAGTAATGGAATGCTGTTTGATTCCGGAAACACGGAAATGATGAAAAGGGCAATAAATAAAATGTTTTGGGGCGCGGCGGATTCATTTGACAGAAAAAAAATCTCAGCCCGGGCGCTGCTTAGATTTTCAGATGAAGTTTATTATAATGAGCTGGTTAAAATATATGCAAACATAAAAGCTCAACGATAGGGTATAATTTTTTTTAGGGGTATGCGTCTTTAGTCCGCAGAAAATGCTTGACAACATGGAGCATACTCTTTTTTTCTCCCACCATGCAAATTAATTGCTATTATATAGAAAAAGCGGGCTTTNNTATTTACCCAAGAAATAAAATTTGCACCCTCAACGATAGATTTAATGTCGCATATATATTATAATATATCTACTGAAAAATGCCGGGATTATCATTATTGAAAAAAAATAAAATGGTCTTTATAAGAAATTTCGGGATATTAACCGCTGCATTGTTTTTAACTCAAAATATATTTGCCTATAACGATCTGTTCAGAAAATGGGTCCAGGATATAGAAAAATATAATCTCTCTCTGCAAGAGCAAAAAATCAAGATCGATCTTTATAAAACAAGGCGGCTGACAGCGCTGGAAGTGCCCCATTCCCGCGGCGCTATTGAGATAGTATCCAACGGCCAGGTTTACACCATAGAGCAAAGGATTCCTTTCCCGGGCAAAACCGTTATTAACGAACTGATGCTTGACAAAGAGTATAAAATAAAAAAAACTCTTTATGAAAACAAAAAAATGGAAATAATCGGGGAGCTGAAGCGCGCATACATATATATATATCATAAATACAAAATAATTCTTCTTGTTAAAGAAATGTATAATATGATAGATCAGATGGAAATTCAGATACTGGCCCAATCAATGTTTGGTAAAATGTCTTTATCAAGAGCAAATGCCCTTAAAATCGAAAAAGTAAAGTTTCAGGATATTATTAATGTTCATGAAATGAAAAAAAAGAAACGGATGAATGACCTGATGAATATACTTAACAATAATATCACCGCTGAAGAAATCGAAACATCGCTGCCTGATACCAAGATTGAACTTTACGATTTAAACGGGCTTAATCCTTCAGATCTTGTTTTTGCATCCCGTAAATACAGGGAGCTGGCATATAATTACAGCCAAAAAGATTTACTTAACAAGTTTGAGTTTTTTAATTTTTTTCCGGAATTATCTGCCAGGTATTCTTACGCAAATATCCAAAATACATATTCGAATGAACATTATTTTTCATTAGCAGTAAATTTCCCCTTTCCGTTCCCTGCAGTGAATAAAGGCTTTGCCTTCAGGGAAGCGCGCCTTAATAAAGAAAGCGCAGAAATTGAACTAAAACAGGAAAAGAATTCCCTGATACAAAGAATTTCCAATTTAATCACTGAATATGAAATGAATAAAAGATCTTATCTTGTTCATAACAAGGACCTCAGGGAGATTACCTTTAAAAACCTGGAAGAAGTAAAAGCCCAGTTTATTATTTCCAGCCAGGTTACCAGCGCCGACTTTCTGGAAGCATTCAGAAAATACATTTTTTTTCAGGAATACGCAATTGATTATCTGGCTAATATGGAGTATGCTTTACATGATCTCGAAGATCTTATCTGTGCTGATATTACAGAGGTCTTAAAAAAATAAATCCGCACAAATACAAGCGCCAGGATATCCAGCCTGAAACACGAAAGGCAAGCCGGTCTTATATGCATGTACTTATTTCATTTATAATAATCCTCAATGTCTTTTTATATGATTATCTGACAACCAAAGTTTCCATGTCATTTGTACTGACAGACGAAATTACCGTTAGCATCCTTCTGCTGGCAGCGGTATTTTTTATTTTGTCACATAAAAAATTTTATATTAACAGATATGAAAAACGAATATTAATATTGCTGACAGCGATATTACTTATCGGGTTCGCATCGCTTCTGTACAAAAAATACCAGCCTTATTCCGTAGGGATAAAAGACGCAATTATTTTTTTCAAATGCTTTATTATCTATTTTATTACGCGTATGGTTTTTCATAATTTTGATATATCCTTATATAAAAACCGAATTACTTTTATCTTTAAAATATTGTTTTATTTTATATTTATACTTACAATTGCCAATTATTTTTTTCATATCTTCCCCGCGGATCAGACCAGCCTGGGATTTGCAGGGCAGCGTCTTTTTTTCCCGCACTCCTCGCGCTATGCCTTTGCCCTGCAGATGCTTTTTGTTCTGCTTTTTCCCGCATTTATTGAAAAAAACAGGATTTTTCTCCTGCTCGTTCTGGCCTGCGGCCTGGCATCAATGAAATTTAAATACATCTCTTTTGCGGTTATTGAGGTATTTCTTATTTTCGCTTACAGCAGGATTGGCCGTATTAACGTTAAAAAATACCTGCTGATGAGTATACCGATTCTGATCCTGCTCGGATTCATCGTGAGTAACCAGTTTTTGTATTATTATTCCGAAGACGCTTATGAATTCGGGTACGCCCGGGCAATACTTACTTACAACAGCCTGCCCATAGCATTGGATCATTTTCCGCTTGGCGCCGGATTCGGAACGTATGCCTCATTTATGTCCGGAGTTTATTATTCTCCCGTATATGAACTTTATGATATGCACTGGGTATGGGGATTAACACCTGCCAATCCCAGATTTGTTACAGACGTATATTGGCCGATGCTGATTGGACAGTTTGGCATTATCGGCTTTCTCTGCGGCCTTATTATAATTTTTACTTTTTTCGGACTTTTTATCAGACTTTTTAATGATGCCGATAACGTAAACATCAAACCCTATATTTTTTCCGGGATCCAGCTTATGCTCGTGCTTCTGATTGACAGCATGAGCGATCAGATTTATTCTCAGAACCGCGGAGTGATTTCTTTTTTTTATCTTGCCTTAATTGTTAATTCTGCGTATATTAAAAAAAATCAACAATGAATATCTGCATTTACTCATATGGAGTACACCCTCCATGGACAGAAGGAGTGATAAACACGACGCGTGAATTCTATGATTATTTAAAACAGCGTTTCACAACTTTCCTTTTAACGCGGGAGTCCAGATACGGCTGCCGGGCTGACACTGAAAATTTTCTTCCCGGGGATCAAAATTATTTTATTATTAAAAATCCAAAAATTTTTGGCCGGCCTTTTAAATTAAGGCACACGGATACTTTATCTTTTCGCATGCTCTATAAATTTTATTTTTTGGTAAAAAAAAAGAATATTGATCTTTTTTTAATGATGGAAAATAAAGTCGGGTTTTACTTTTTTTTTATAAAACTTTTTTGCAGAAAAAAAATTATTTTATGGATTGATAACGGATTTTTACAGAATAAATTTTGCCGGCTGTATATTAAAACAAAAGTAATAGATCATTATTTGTGTTCCAATAAAGATATTTTTAAATCCCTGATTGCTCTCGGCCTAAACCCGGAAAAGACAACAATTATACCTCCGGCAGTGAATTCCAAAAAATTTTTTAAAATGAGCAGTTTGGAATCCGGACAGCTTGGGGAAATTTATTCAGTTAACAACAAGGCATTCGTCTATTTTTTTTCAGGCAGCTTACAGAAGGGGCGCGGAGTTGAAATTCTTCTGGAAAGTTTCAGAGCCCTTCTTAAAACCAGTACAAGTATAAGGCTGGTAATTTCCTGGATCGAGAATCCGCAGGAAAAAGCATATAAATCGGAAATTTTAAAATATATTAAAAAATACCATTTATCGGAATTTTTTGTTTTCCTGGGTAAATTTGAAAATAAAATTCATCTTTATAATATTGGCGATGTTATGGTCCTGCCTTATACCGCAAAATCGGCGATTGCTCCGCCCCTAACCCTGATCGAAGCCATGATGTGTGAAACTGCTGTTATTACCACCCGTATTAATGAAATGCAGACTGCAGATATTATAAAAGATAAAAATAATGGAATACTTTGCGGACCTAATGTTAAAGATTTGACCGAAGCGATGTTATGGGCATTAAAAAATAAAAACTTACTCGGTCAATTGGGTAAAAACGCCCGTGCAACATCATGCGGGTTGTTTGGCCATGAAATGATCGGGAAAAGATTAATGGATATAATAAGTATTTACTGATTAAGTATATGCGCTGATTAAATGAAGATCGTCATTATCAATTCAATTTTAAAAACGCCTGAAAAAAATTTTATTCCGGAGGTAAAATCAATAAAAGACACGTTAATTTATAATTTTTCCATGGGATTTGTAAATTGCGGACACGATGTGACTTTAATCTCGGCAGAAGACTACAGTCCCCGGCTTAAAGAAGAATATCCCATTAAGGTAATTTTTTTAAAATCGGTCCTGAAATTTTTATTTCCGCCCTCGCTCATTCCATTTCATCCATATCTTTTCATATATCTTCTGCGCAACCGCAATAAGACCGATATTGTTATATCAAGCGAAGCATTTTCTATCAGTACACTCATTGCTGCTTTATTAATAAAAAAAAAGCTGGTTATCTGGCAGGAATTAAAACAGCATAACAGGAAATTTTTCAGGATTCCTTCTTTAGTCTGGTATAATCTTGTCGCGCAGGTATTCCTGAGAAATATCAAGACCATTCCCAGATCAGAAAGGGCAAGATCGTTTATCAGGACTTATATAAAAAATACCGGCAGTGAAACTGTAACTCATGGTGTTGACCTGGATAAATTTGAGTTTTGCCCCCAAAAAGAGGATCAGTTTGCAGTTATAGCGCAGCTGATAAAAAGAAAAAATATTAATATAATATTTGATAATTTTGAAAAGTTTATACAAAATAAAAGGTACGGTCATTATAAATTATTATTGACCGGTACCGGCCCGGAAAAGCAGTTATTGATTGACATTTGTAAAAAAAAGTCAATAAGCTCCAGTGTCATATTTACTGATGAAAAAAATCATTTACAGGTGGTTTCAATTCTGAATAAATCAAAAGGAATATTAATTTCTTCAGCCAGGGAAAATGTAATGTTGATAATACCTGAAGCAATCGCGTGCGGCACTCCGATACTGACTAATTCTATTCCTGATAATGCGGATATTATAATTAAAAATGATCTTGGAATTGTCAAGGATAACTGGGGCGCTTCCGATATGGAGTTAATTGTTAAAAACAATAAAAAAATTATTAATAACTGCAAAAAATACCGTAATCAATTGTCATTTACCTCCCTGGCGCGTAAATTTCTGAAAATTTCCTGCAGCACAGCAGCAAATAAATGAATATTTCACTTAATATTATCACTAAATCCGGTTATCATATCCTGAGTCAGATATTATACTCAGGCAGAAGCTTCCTGCTCGGCGTGCTTATGGCAAGGATACTCAGCAAAGAAGATTTCGGCATTTATGCAATGATCGCCATAGGGCTTCTTAACCTGATACTTGTTCTCAATACAATTGTTTATGAGCCTTACGCTTATATTCAAAATACTTCAGATAATAATAACAAATTTATATTCACGTATTTTTGTATAAAACAGGCAGTTATAAACCTTGCGGTAATAATACTTTTAATTATATTTTCTTTTTTTAAGGCTGCAGGGAAGCAAAGTTCGCTCATATATATTATTGTAATCTATTACACTATCGTACAAATTTTTATGCTTATTCGCAACCGGGAACTTGTTGCTCTGAGACCCGGCAGGGTTTTAAAATTTGAACTTATTGTCAGCGCAGCTCTGGCCGGACTGTTATTTATATTGGTATTTTTATACAAAGCCGATATTGAACTAAAAAATATTCTTGTTATAATCAGCCTGTCTTTTTTACCGGTAATAATATATTCCGGATTCTGGAAAAATATATTTTTATATAAAATTTCCGATATTAATATAAATATAAAAAAAACATACAGGAAATTTACTGAAAAAAATATTTTATTTCTCCTGTTTGGCTTTTTATCAACACATTTAAACAGTTATGTGATCTTTTTTTTTCTAGGAAGCGGTAATCTTGCCAACTGTGAAGCCGCCCGCCTGATAAACATTCCGCTGCATGTATTTGGTATGGCGCTGGGTACAATTCTCCTGCCGTATTTTTCAAAAAACTCATCGCATTTAAATCTTAAAAACAATATCAGCCGGTTTCGTTTAATCTTTGTAATGTCAGGCGCTTTTTATGCAGTTTTTACATTTTTAATTATCATATTCGGACCCTGGCTCCTTGAATTTTTTTTTGGAAACAAGTACGCAGGGCAGACCCCGCTTGTAATATTGTTTACAATACTGTACGCTGTAGACGGGGTCACTATTGTTGTAATATCATATATTAAAGCAAATGATCAGCTGGCCTCAGCCATAATAATAAGAATCATTACCGTTATAGTCAACATAGGTCTTCTGATGCCTCTGCTGTACTATTACAAAGAAACCGGCGGCATAGCTGCTCGTTTGGGAGCCGGTATTTTTATTACAACAGGATTAATATTTTTGCTTTACAAAAAAAAATTATTATAAATGCATAATATTTTTCTGGCTTGTTTCGGGATAATGAATTAAATTGCACGATTTTTTTTCCAAAATGCCATGACAACCCGCTTAAATTGGAGTATTATGTTAAAGAGTATTACTTGAACGCCTTAAGGTATCATCATGCCCAGGCGGGACAACCGAAACTATGAAAATAAAATTTTAACACGAAG
>DNNS01000124.1 GCA_003497555.1 Spirochaetia bacterium | reverse complement strand
ATAAATAAATTTTCCAGGGAGATTTTATGAAACTATACATTGAAACCGACATTGAGGGAATCGCGGGTTTTTCTTTCGGTGTTGACAAAATGCCTGACGAACAGAAAGAAGCCTACCGGGCAAGAATAAACCGTCTGCTTACGCATGAGGTGAATGCAGCAATTGAGGGGGCATTTTCCGGTGGAGCGGATGAAGTGCTTGTTCATGACGGGCATAGTACCGGTTATAATATTATTATCGAAGAACTGCATCCGGAGGCGCGCATCTGCCAGGGCATTTCTGCCTATGCGCCAAATTGGCAGCCGGGACTTGATAAAAGCATAGATGCTGTAATCGGCATAGGCGGGCATGTCAGGAAAGGTACAAACGGCCTGACTCCGCATACGCTTTTTACCGTTAATAACAGCATACAACTTGGCGAATTTGAAATGACAGCAGCGCTTGCCGGCTGGCTTGATATACCTTTTATTTATGCCAGCGGAGATACGGAACTGGAAAAACAGCTTAAAACCATCATTCCGGATATTGAATATACACCTGTAAAAATTCCGCTTTATACTTGTTATGCCAATTCGATCACTCCAGTCAAGGCGCGCGAACTTATTAAAAAAGGAGTAAAAAAAGCAGTCGGAAATTATAAAAAAAACCGGCCGTTTAAAATTCCTGCAGAGCCGCCCTTTGCCGTAAACATACTGGGCTCCGATTATCAGGATCCGAATGCCATTGGCCGGAGCAGCGATTTCTGGGAAGCAGTAATGCAGTCCCTGGAAACAATTTTTTATTATGACTGCAGCCGAAAAAACCCCTGGCCGGGCACTCCCAGAGGACCGGTATACAACAAGCATCAGCTGATATCAGGAAATTTGAAAAAATAAGGAGTCATAATGCCGATACAATTACCATCATCTGTTTTTGAAAGCGGAAAAATAACAGGCCGCTATACTGGTGATGTTCTCAAACAGCGGATTGCCGCTGTCAGAAAAATCCAGCAGGAGAAAAAAATTCCGGATTCAATATTGAATGCCCGCGGTTCCGATTTTAAAAATAATTGTTTTAAAATTTGTCCAAAATGGCTGGAAGAACTTCAAGGAGTATCTGCAGGCTCAGGCACAGATATCAATGACCTTCTCATGATCAATTCTCTTCCTTTCGGTTTTTACCAGGCAGGGGGAAATAACTGCACAACTTTTGTCTCCATCGGGAAAGCTGAAAACAGGCTTTTTAAAATAAGGGATGAATGTAATCATATTCAGACCTTTATCATTAAAAATAATAATGAAAGTTTATGCCAGGCCGGTTATGATATCGGGAATATGGGTTTTGCGCATTTTTTTAACAGCCGGGGGCTGGCAGGGGCGAATAATACGGGTTCGTGCACGGAAAAAATATCCGATCAGGCAGTATTAAACGACTGTCATATACTCCGCTTTATTGCCGAAAACGCCGGAACAACGGATGAAATTCCCGCTCTGCTGGAAAAACTGCTGGAGATGAAACTCGTGGGCGGAGCAGGAAAAAACCGGGGCAGTATATTTATTTTCGCAGATCAAAAAAAAGGGCTTATTCTTGAATGCCAGTCTTTTGATTACACAGCCCGGTTTGTTGAACAGGGAACTGTTGTGGTAGCAAATCATTTTTTGTCGGAAAAAGCCCGTGCCTGGGAATCATCTCCGCCGGATGTCAATACCCTGACCAGAAAACAGCGCATGGAAGAGCTTTTATCGGCGCATGGTCATAATCCGTCTCTATCCGCTATTTTTAAAATTGCGCGCGATCGCAAGAATATACCGCAGGCGCTATGCAATGACGACCGGCAGCATTTCTGGATGACCATTTCAGCCCAGCTGCACTGTATTGATAAAACCGATTTCCGTAAATCAAAAAATTATTTCTGCGTGGGCAATACTCTCCATTCCCTGTTTCTGCCGGTACCGGTTGATCATAACCAAAATTACCTTCCTTTTATTAATGGCGAATTTTACAGTGCGGCCAACCGCATTTATGAAAAATATTATTGTTCGGATCACATGAGCGCTATACAGGAAAATTTTGAGAAAAATATCTTCACCAGGCAGGATTATGAAACAATATATGCCGATGCCCTGGCAACTATTAAACAAACCTGATATTTTAATGTATTTTTATTCATACTTTTGCATGGGGTATGATTTTTTTTCTTGGGTACGCGTCTATAGTTAGTCTGCATAAAATGCTTGACAACATGGGGCATACNNAGAAATAAATTTGCACCCTTTTGCATGTGTTTCCCTTGAAAAAACCATAAAAATAAATTATAATTAGTTTATTCATTGAATGAATAAACCATGAACCAGGGCGCACAGAAAATTTTCAATCAAAGCACCTTGCTTGCAATGCTCTCCGGACAAACCGGTCTTACCCAGGCGCAGCTTGCCCAAAAATCCGGGCTGCAGCCTTCTACTGTCAGCAATCTGATAAAAGACTTTAAAAAACGCGGATTGATTAAATTTTCCGGTAAAAGCCTTTCAGCTCCGGCCGGAGGTAAACCGGGTAATCTGCTGCACCTTAATCCCGATTACGGCTCTTTCGGCGGAATATATCTTACCCAGGGTGCAGCGCAGATCACAGTCTGCGATTTTTCCGGTAAAATGACGGAAAAAAACAATCTTCAGTTTGCAGGGCTTTGTGAAAAAAAAATTAGCGAAGCGCTTCTTGCCGGTATATATAAATTAATAAAAAATTTTCCTGATTTACGCTACCTTGGCATAGCGGTTTCCTCGGTTGTTGATAATTCCGGCCGGATAGTTCCATCTATTGATTATTACCGTAATTTTCCGCGTTTAAACGATAAAATCCGCAAAGCGGTAAAAGTTCCGCTGATAATTGAAAACGACGCCAATAGCCTGGCTTATTTCGCCTTAAAAAAATATTCCTGTCGGCATCTTCTGGCTTTTTTACTGAATTTTCCCCGGTTTTTTGGAGCCGGAATTATACTTGATAATTCCATATACAGGGGAGCATACGGCGGCGCCGGTGAAATACGGCGTTGGCGCGGAACCAGTACTGTTTTATCGCCGGTTAACACTGCCAGGCAAATTGTATATCTTGCGCATTTTTTTGATATCCCGGCTGTTGTACTTGCCGGCGATATTGACGGTCATCATCCCGGTTTTATCAATTCCTGCAGACAATATATTTACCGCTATTATCATGGTAATATATACCGCATAACAGGCAGAGACGGCATAGTTACCGGAATCAGCCTTCTGGCATTGGAGCATTTTTTAAAAAAAATTTTTTAGCGGAGGATGCTATGAAAAATAACGCCTTGATCGGGCAGTCGGGCGGCCCTACTTCGGTTATTAACTCCAGTTTAGCCGGAGTTACCGAGGCCTGTATTAAAAAAGGGCTTGATGTTTACGGTATGCTTTACGGCATTGAAGGATTTATGAAAGACGAATTAACTGACCTGGGCAGACAGAAAAAAAAGGTAATTGCCAATCTGCGCTCCACGCCTTCTTCTGCCCTGGGTTCCTGCCGTCATAAGGTGAAAGAAGAAGATTTCCCGCAAATTCTCCGTCAGCTGGAAAAATATTCCATCCGCTATTTTTTTCTAATCGGCGGCAATGATACCATGGATACGATTCACCGGGTGGAAAAATACAGTCGGGAAAAAGGCTATGAAATTTTCGGAATCGGTATACCCAAAACCGTTGATAATGATTTATTCGGAACCGATCACACCCCGGGTTATGCATCGGCTGCGCGCTATACCGCACTTTCAGTGCAGCAGGCCGGACGTTTAGCCTGCGATATGCAGCGTGTTGACCGCTTTACCGTGTATCAGACTGTGGGCAGGGATGCCGGGTGGCTTGCGGCTTCCGCAGCGCTTGCCAAAAAAAAAGATGAAGACGCACCGCACATCATTTATATTCCCGAAATACGCCTCACCCGGGAAAAAATAATTACTGACGCCAAAACCGTCATTAATAAATACGGCTATGCCTATATTGTCTGCGGTGAAGGCATACTTTTTGACGATGGTACGCCGGTATCGCAGTCAGCGGAAAAAGACCGTTTTTCCAATGTCGAGTACGGAGCCATGAGCGGGAGCAGCGCTGCCATGGCTATACACCGTATAATAAAAGAAGCCACCGGATTCCGCGGCGAGTTTCAGATCACGGAATCTTTACCCATGTGCGCCATTGACCGGGCAGCAGCGGTTGATCTCAAAGAAGCCTATGAATGCGGCAGGAAAGCCGTACAACTGGCCCTGGCAGGAGAAAGCGGAAAAATGGTTTCCATCAAACGTTTAAAAAATAAACCATACAAATACAGTCTGCAGACTGTTCCCCTTTCCGAAGTAGCGGTACACGCCCGTCCCATGCCTCCCGATATGTTTCTTCCTGAAAAAAATACGGCCAGTAAAAAATTTCTGGAATATCTGCGGCCTTTAACCGGCGAACTTGATGAATATTCGGTATTAAAAAAAATCCCAATCAAATCCACTCATTAAAAATAAAAATTTACGGAGAAAAAACATGAACAGACAGGAAGAAAAATACGGCAAATATGCCCTCATGCGCGAAATGCTGGAGACCGTAGAGGTAATAAGAAAATTTCCAATTGACGAAGTAAAAAAAATCGCCTCTTCGGTAAAAAATAAAAAAATTCTGCTTACCGGCGAGGGGTCTTCCCGTATTTTCCCGGCCAAAAAAATTATCTATGACGCACTGAAAAATAATTACCGGCAGGCTTTTTTTACCGAGGGAGCCAATCAGGCCTGTGAATATAATTTGGATAATTTTTCCGTGTGTATTGCATCCAATTCCGGAAAAACCAAAGAATGCGTCAGATTAATGACTCAGCTTAAAAAGCAGGGGCATAAAAATATTATCGGCGTAACGGCAAACAGCGGGACACCGGTGGCAAGCGATTCCAATCTGGCCCATGTTCTTGCCTGCGGGAAGGAAGACGCGGTTGCAGCTACCAAATCCGTTATAGCTACCGCACTTTTTTATGACGTGCTGTTTCGTATTCTTAATAAAGCCGAACTGCCTGATCCGGCGCGCCTGGCCGGCCTGATCGAAACCGCTTTAACCATGCCGGTAAAAAATGAAATCACCGGGCGTATTGCAGATTCCCCCCGGCTTTTTTATGCCGGAAGAAACAACGGAGTAGCTGAAGAAATAACCCTAAAAACCAATGAAATTACCAGAAAAAAATCCGCTTTTCTTGAAGGAACCTATGCAGTACACGGAATAGAAGAAGTAATGCATAAAGATGAAACAGTGATTGTTTTTGATCCCTTTTTACATGAAGAGGAAAAATTTGAGGAGGTGCTGGTTAAGGGCGTAGGCATGACGGTTTTGTCCGTCAGCAGTACTGCTTCGCGTTTTCCCGGCCTGAAGATTCCCGAATACGGGGATTTTTCTCCATATATACAGCTGGCAGCGGGCTGGAACCTGCTGGTAGAAGCCGGCTTAGCTCTGAATATTAATCTTGATAAACCGGAACGGGCGCGTAAAGTCGGCAACGAATTTATCGCAGGCAAATAACCATGTATAATTTTTCCAGAAAAACCGCAGAAGAAATACAACAGGGGGCTTTGTCAAAAATTTTTCCATTACGCACGCCTCATGATACCTGGCTATTTATAGCGCCTCATGACGATGATTTAATCATCGGCTGCGGTCTGCTGTTACAGGCTGCCAAAGATGCCGGAATAAATACCGACTCGGTTATTGTATCCGACGGCAGTATGGGTTATTGCACCAAAGAACAGAAAAAAAATATTGGAAAAATTCGAAAAAACGAAACCTGCGCCGCTTTTCAGCTTCTGGGATTAAAAGAACCCGTGTGGCTTGATTATCCTGATACGAGGCTTTCCCTGTACAGCGGCCGTTATCCGGCCAAAAAAAAAGATTCCTGCGCTGTTATGGGGTTCAGCGGTCTGCAGAATTCTCTCACTTATTTCATGCGAAAATCATGTCCCTCAAGGATCTTTGTACCGGCCGGAACAGATCTTCATCCGGATCATAAAACCGTGCATGCCGAAACCATGATTTCGCTTTTTCACAGCCAGGGACAAATCTGGCCGGAGCTGGGCGAGCCGCTTGCCTTCTGCCCGGAAGTATATGAATCCGCGGTTTACTGTGATTTTGCATCAAGCCCTGATATCAAACTGGAAACCGACAGCCGGGCGCTGGAAAAAAAACTTTCCGCCATTAAAGCCTGGGCTTCGCAGGCGCAGATAGAATCGCTGGTTAATAATATCCGAAAAAGCGGCGCTGTGGAATATTTCCGGACCTTTCCCTTTAATCTGTATGCGCCTGATCATTACCGGAAAATTTTCTGAATTATAAAATTTCCCGCTGTTCCGTTTCAGGTTACAAGATCATCAGACTGGAAAATTCCCTTGGCGAATTTGCCGAAATTCTGCTGCTGGGCGGTACTGTTTACCGGCTGGGATTTTTAAACAATAAAAAAATAACCGATATTCTTTTTTATGATGAACCCGGGGAAATAAAACCGAATCTGCTTTTCCGCGGCAGAATGCTGTTTCCATTTCATGATCGCATACCCGGCGGGAAATACTGTTTTGGCGGACGGGAATATCGGCTGCCGGTAAATGATCCGGAAACCGGCTCAGCCATTCACGGACTGGTTTATAATCAGGAGTTTTCAATAGCAGACATGCAGACGCACTGTTTCTGTGCCGAATTGGTTCTGGAATACTATCTTGAAGCTTCCGCCGGGTATCCTTTCAAAATGCACCTGAAAATAAAATACCGGCTGACCAAAAATCGGCTGATTGTTTTCTGGAAGATTAAAAATACCGGGACCGGAACTGCGCCTTTTACGCTTGGCTGGCATCCGTACTTCAAAGCCGATGAAAAAATTGACAATGCCGAGCTTCTTTGCCCGTCAAAATATTATGCCGAGACAGATCAAAAAGCGCTGCCAACCGGTAAAATTATTTCTACCCGCAATACCGGGTATGATTTCAGCGCACCGGTAAAAATAGCGGGAAGGGAACTCGATCTGCCGTTTACAGCCCCAGGCTCAGATATCAGGCTTTTTCTAAAAGATCGTTTTATCAGGATTAGACAAAAACGGAATTTTTTCCGCTGGGTTCAGATTTTTATTCCTCCGGACAGAGAATCAATTGCCCTGGAACCGGTTTCTTCTCCGCCCAATGTTTTTAATCTTCCTGCCTTGGGTTTATATATCCTGCAGCCCGGAAAAACAATTAAGGCCTGGGCGGAAGTATGTATAAAAAAACTATCAATATTTTCAAAATAAATAATACCTTGCATTTGCAAGTAACGCCGGGCGAATATGCCTGAAAAGAATGCCAATCAATACAATTTTTATCATGAAGAACACGAAGAGAATATTATAAATAATTAAGAAATCTTGTTATTTCAANNAAATTTTAATTATTAATTTTAAAATCCGAGTAAGTACTATAAATTTAAACGAATTTCATAAACAAAATATTAGTTTTATCCAGTATATTAATTTAATCCATTGCGCATTAAATCGAAATGGATTAAAATAAAAAGGGAAAGTGGAAAAAAATATGATATCGTTTACATACAATATTATAAAGCAGAAAAAAAAGCATTTACCGCGATTTATAATAATCTGCTTATTAAGCATCAGTATCAATATTTCCGCAGCCTGGTACTCGGACTGGGGTTTCAGACAGTCAATTTCCAACAGTTTATCAGCTGGCGGAGATTTGACAAATTTTCCCATTCTGGTCAGTATTTCCAATTCACAATATTTAAAATATTATACCGCGGCAAATGGTTATGATATTCTGTTCACACTATCTGATGGAACAACCAAGCTTGATCATGAAATCGAATTTTTTAACAAGACAAACGGTACACTGTATGTATGGGTAAAAATCCCCCTGTTTTCTTCCAGTCAGACAGAATCGAATTGTTTATACATGTACTTTGATATACGCAAAACCGGGAATCAGCAGAATACCGGCAGTGTATGGGCCAATAATTATTTAACAGTTCAGCATTTTGAAGAAACAGCAGGAGCTTCCATATCTGATTCCAGCAGCAATGGATACGATGGAACTGTGAACAGTGTTGAAACTCTCAATACCAATGCTTTTATAGCCAGCGGCGCCGCTTTACGCAACGGCAGTGACGGATTTATTTTAAACACCAATGTTTTTAATACAACTAACGGCTCCTGGTCAATCTGGCTATATATGAATTATACTGTTGAAGGCACAGCCCTGCGTATTTTTTGCGCCAATCATTCCGGCGCGGCCAATTGGGAACACAGAGATTATAAAAGCGGAGCAAACTGGACCAGGCGCTTTTATTACGGAAACAGCACTTACCTTGACACTTCCTTCAGTCTATCCGGGTGGGATAATAAATGGAACAATATATGCTATACCTGGGAATACAGCGGAGGTACAAGTACGGTAAATATTTATACGAATGGAATTTATAAAGGTAATTATACAACAGCGAATCAGTTTATTAATGCTGATTTATACTGGGAGCTCGGACACTGGCAANNCTGGATTGCCACTGCATATTCCAATCAGGTTACTCCGCAGAATTTCCGCACCCTGGGAGCTTTTGAAACCAATAATAATGTATATTATATTTACGGAACCGTATCCGGAATAATTTCCAACAATATTGCTGTTTCTGTTAACGGAACCATGTCTTATACCGCCAATACGGACAGCAGCGGTAACTGGAGCATGATACTTCCCGGAGGTTCATATATCATTTCCATATCTTCCAATGGATATTTTTTTTCACCATCTTCATATAACATAAACCTCTCTTCGTCCGGCATATATAATTTTACATCCTGTAATGGATATACGGTTTCAGGAAATGTCAGAAATATTAATGGCGCAGGTATTTATAATGCAGCGGTTTCATTAAACGGCCCTCTGAATGAGACCACAGTTACCGACAGCAGCGGATATTATTTTTTTACCGTAACCAACAGTACATATTCGGTACAAGCCGGTTTGCCCGGGTATACCATAAATCCTTCATTCCGAAATATTTCTGTTAGCGGAGTAAACAGCACAGGCAATGACTTTACAGCTATCGGCCTGCATACCATATCCGGAACAATTTATCTTTACAACGAACCTACCAATTTTATCGGTAAAAATGTCTGGGTGCTTATGACAGGCGATTCGGTATCATCCAACCGGTGCTCGGCAACCGGAAACTATTCCTTTCAGGCCGGTTACGGCATGTATGCAGTTACCGCCCTGTCTAACGGCTATTCTTCAACCCCGGCATATCACTCGGTTCGTATTCTGGACAGCAATGTGCAGAACTGTGATCTGGTTTTATTTCCTGCACGCTGCATATTATCAGGCTATGTTACGGATCCGTTTCAAAAAAAATATTTTAATGTTGAAATATTACTTGATAATAATCCGTTAAAACCGGTATTTACAGACGAGACCGGATATTATTCATTTTCTGCGAAGTGGGGTATGCATACAATCAGCATAAACAACAGCCCATACCGGTTTTTGTATAATGTGTCCAATGTTACGGCAAATACCGATAAAATTACAAATATAAATTTTTCTGTATTTACAGGCCCTGCATATAAAGAAACCGGGGAGATAAATTTTATCAGCAGCCGCATAATCAATGCCGAAAACAACAGGATGCAGATTTCATTTTATAGAGATCCCGGCGGATACGGGCAGGCAGAAGTTGCGCTTATCGGTTTAAACGGGAAAATTACCAGGAAAATATATAATGGAATTCTGGATGCCGGAGCGCATGTGTTTTCGATAAATGAACCTAAGAAACTCGCAAGCGGAGTATATATATTACAGGTTGTATTAAAAGGAACTGCTCCGCAGAAAAGGTATTGTCAATTAATTTCCGTGATAAGGTGAATATGTCTGAAAAAATTTTTCCAAAAGAGAATTTTTAAAATGAATAAAAATACAGGGTGTTATTTTTTTTTAGTACTTATATTGAACATAATTATAACAAAAAATATTCAGGCCGGCTGGAATGAATTCTGGTACAGAAAAATAATTACCAATAATTTTTCCTGCAGCGGCGATTTGACCAATTTTCCCCTGCTGGTTGTTATTTCCAATGATGCTTCATTGTCGGCCAAAGCCTCCAATAACGGCCATGATATTGCCTTTACCGGTTACGATGGAACAACAAGACTTGCTCATGAAATCGAATATTATGATGCGGGTACTCTTGTCGCCTGGGTACGCATTCCTTTATTTTCAGCAGCAGTACAAAGCTCTAACATTATTTATATGTATTACTGCAAAGACGGTTCCGGAAATCAGCAGGATACCCAGGCAGTATGGTCGGAAAAGTATCTTACAGTACAGCATTTTGAGGAAACTTCCGGTACATTAATATCCGATTCCAGCAGCAATGGATATAACGGAACTGCAGCAGGCGTTAAAACTCTGAATACCAATACAGTCATAGGAAGCGGCGCAGCATTAAATAACGGCAGTGACGGGTTTTCCCTTGCCACAGGTGTTTTTAATCCCTCCGCAGGTACGTGGTCAATATGGTATTATACGGATTATACTGCCGAAGGCACAGCGGTCCGTATTTTCAATGCCAATCATTCATCCGGCTCTGATTGGGAACACAGGGATTATAAAAGCGGCGGCAATATGACCAGACGCTTTTATTATGGTAACGATGCATATATCAGTACTTCCTTCAGTCTCAGCGGTTGGGATAACAAATGGAATCAAATATGTTATACCTGGGAATATAGCGGAGGTACAACTACCGTAAATGTCTTTACCAATGGAATTCTGACAAGTACCTATAGTTCTGCAAACCTGCTGATTAATGCTGATTTAAACTGGGAGCTCGGACACTGGCAATCAGTCAGCCCGGCCTGCGTCATGGATGAATTTAATACAGCTTCTGCA
>DNNS01000620.1 GCA_003497555.1 Spirochaetia bacterium | reverse complement strand
GCCGCAGGACAGGGGCGGGGTAAAAAAAAGATTTTTTTTTCTGATAAAAATATTATTGCTGGAGCCTTCGGTTATTTCACCGCGCTCATTGCAGAATATTATTTCAGCGCAGTTTTTTTTCCCGGAAAATTCTTCATTAAACAGGCGGCGCTTTGTGGTCTTATGCTGTAAAAACAGATCGCGGCTGTTAACTGCCTGATCGGAAATTTTTATTTTCAATACGGCATGGCGTACTGGCGCAAGTTTTGACTGTTCAATTGAAAAATCTCCGCTGCGTCCAAGCAGCAGTCTTATTTTCCGGGCTTCCGGGGAAGAATTTCGGGCGTGTTTTAAAAGCGCCCTGACGATTTTTTCCCTGCTGAAAACAAAGGAAAAACAGGCGGCGGATTTTTCCATACGGTCCAGATGTTCATTCAGAAAATAATATTTTTTACGGACAAGCAACAGGGATTCAATGATTTTAAACTCGCTGTACCCGGGAAATAAAAAAGCGCTTTTCAGCAGGCATTCCCCGTATTCTTCGTCAGAGCGCGAATCCCAGACTATACCGCTTCCTATTCCCAGCCTGCCTTTCTGCCGCTTTAGTTCCGCAGTGCGTATTGCCACGCTGAAAACCGCATTTTTCCCTCCGGGGGTTATATAACCGAGAGTGCCGGTATAAACGCCGCGCCATGAAGACTCCAGGGTTTTAATAATCTGCATGGCTCTGATCTTGGGAGCGCCGGTAACAGAACCGCAGGGAAACAATGCGGGAAAAATATCTGCGAGTTTAATGCCGGGATTCAGCTGCGAGCGGATTTCCGTAGTCATCTGAAAAAGCGTTTCATGTTTTTCCAGACCAAACGGCTTTTTAACCATGATACTTCCCGGACGTGAAATTTTTCCCAGATCATTGCGTATCAGATCGGCGATCATGGTATTTTCCGCGCGGTTTTTTATACTGTTTTTCAGAGATTGGGCATTTTGCTGATCGGCTGTTATGCTGTTTCCCCTGGGCATAGTGCCTTTCATGGGCAAACAGCGCATACGGCTGCCGTTTTTTTCAAAAAAAAGCTCCGGCGAAACCGAACAGATATAACTGCTGCCGCGCCTTATGAATGCGGAATATTTTACCGGCTGTTTTGTTTTCATTTCATTATAAAGGGCAAAACCGTTTTGCGAAAAAGAAAATTTCAGCGGAAAGGTAAAATTAAGCTGATAGATATCGCCGTTTTGCAGATGGTTTTTAATAATATTAATTTTTTTTTTATAATCCGCCGCTGAGAGCGCAGGCAGGGCGGCAGGATTTTCGGTTTTCAGCCCGGCCGGAAAAAGTTTTTTATAAATGCCGACCCGGTTTTTATTGTTCAGCAGAAGCGGTTTTTTATAAACACCGAACCAGAGCAGGGGAAAAGGAAATTGCTCCGGAATTTCCGGGTATTTTTTTTCAAAAGCATAACCTGCTTCATAGGCCGCATATCCGGCAAGGTAAAATCCCCGGCCGGAAAGTGCATCCATTTTATGCAGGCATTCCATTACCCGGCTGGTTTTTACAGTGCTGATAATTTTTACCGGAGCAGAGAAAAAAAGAGAGCGTCCCTCGGGCAAAGTCTCAAGAAGAACACAGTTATTTAATTCCATTTTAAAATTTTATCCGGCAAAAAAAAAACGGCAGTAAGCGGCTGTATATTACAGGTATATACCTGTTTTTATACCTTGTAAGAATTAACCAGCCCGGAAAGGTCATTGCTGATATCCACAAGTTTTTCTCCCGATATCTTGATTTTTTCAGCAAGCATTCCTGTTTGATCGATTGATTTACGGGTTTTTTCGGCTTCCTCGGAAACAGCCTGGGATACTTCGGCTGAAAGTTTAAAATCGTTGCCCAGATTTTTGATGCGATCGGCAGCGCTTGATACATGGGAAGAAATATTTTTGGAGGTAACGCTTTGTTCTTCAACCGCAGCGGCAATACTGCCCACAATATCGCTGATACCGCTGATCACCGGAGTAATGGAATTTATTTCCGATATGGCGCCGCCAATGGAAGTTTGAATGCTTTCAATTATTTTTTTAATATTTCCTACGGAATCATTGGTAGCGCGCGCCAGATCCTTTACCTCGCTTGCCACTACGGCAAAACCCTTGCCTGCTTCACCGGCCCGGGCTGCCTCAATGGTGGCATTAAGAGCAAGCAGTTTGGTTTGATCGGCAATATCCATAATCATATCGATAATTTTATCTATTTCAGCGGCAAAAACTCCCAGCTCATTGATTTTTCCTGAAGCGATTTTAACGCTCGAAACCGCCTGCGTGGATATGGTTTTGGCTTTTTCCGTATTAACGGCAATTTCGCCTATGGTGGCGGTAGTTTCTTCAACACTGGCAGCCACGTTGTTTAAATTCTGCGAGCTTTCATCCGTGCTTTTTGACATATCGATAATACGGCTGTTCAGCTGCTCGATCGAGGCATTGATGTTGTTCATATTATTCAGGGCTTCTTTCATTCCTCCGGCAAGACCGGCAATATCGGCGGTAATACTGCCGCCGCTTCCGCTTACTTCCCTGGAAGCATCTTTGATTTTAAGCACCAGCTGTCTTATTCTTTCCAGAATTTCGTTGAGCCATACGGAAAGCATGCCGATTTCATCCCTGTTTTTTACCGTAACCCTCCGCGACAAGTCGCCCTCGCCCTGGGCAATATCCTTTAAAATGTCAGCCAGGGAAATAATCATAACAGAAACCCTGTGGCTGATAAAAAAGGTTATTAGTATCATCAGGATAAAAATAACAGAGGCGTAAAGAATAGTGCGGTTTTTCAGCATAACCAGGGGCCGGTAAAGAGATTCTTCATAATAGCAGAGAGAAATTATCCAGTCCATCGGCTCAAAATATGTATAAAAATAATGGATTTTATGGCCTTTTTTATTATTCATGGCCGACGCCTGCTCCGAAATTACACTGCCGTTTTTTTCTGTTTTCATTTTATGATGATGCGGTGTATCGCGAATTTTTCCTTCCTGTTCCTGGTCAGGATGAATAATCTGTTTGCCGCTTGAGTCGATTATCTGTACAAAACCGTCACCGGCCAGGCGGAAATTCTGAAGTTTCTGCCTTAATACGCCCGTATCGGTTTGTTTGATGCCTGCATAAAAAGCGCCGATAGTATTTCCCTGTATGTCTTTCATGGGGGAATAAATTGTCTGATACCAGTCTGTTACTACAAAAGCCCGTCCGCTGAACGTTCCCCCCATGCTGGCGGTTTTATAAACCCGGGAATCTGCCGGAATATATGTGCCTGTAGCGCGGCTGCCGTCGGCTTTTTGCACGGTAGTGCTGATGCGCAGCATGCCTTCGGGAATAAACTGAAAAACAGTAATGGTGCAGCCGGTCTGTTCTGCAATCTGATCAATTAAACTGGTAGAGCCGGCAACTTCCCTGCCCGACCAGAGCATGACCGGTATTGAAATTTCTTTTTCCTCACTGCTGATTTGGTTAATGATTCGGGTTTTAATTATTTTTTTCTGATTAAGCCTGATCTCACTTCCGGCTGTATGACGGACAACATTTATTGCGGCTTCTAACTGCTTATGAAGCAGATCGTTTGAAGTATTAACTATTTCCATAACGGCTTTTTGAATATTTTCCGTTTCGCCCCTGATTGACTGGTTTAAAAGTCTTGAGGCAAGAGAGTACTGGGTTATTCCCATAAATATAATAAGTACCAGAAATAATACCGAAAATAAAACGGTAAGCTTTATCACCAATCCTGCCCTGTTTTTCATGATTTAATACTCCCATGGCTTTTTGTTTTGTTATACTTTAAAATAATTATTCCGGCAATGATCATAAAGGAGCACAGCATTTGCCCCATGGAAAAAGGGCCGAGAATAAACCCGAGCTGGGGATCGGGTTCGCGGAAAAACTCAATTACAAAACGGAAGGTTCCGTAACCGAGGAAATATAAAGCCGTAATACCTCCGGTTTTCATCCTGTTTCTTAGCGGCCATAAAATAAAAAACAGTATTATGCCTTCAAAAAGAGCTTCATAAACCTGGGATGGATGGCGCAGATAATTATAAAACACGCCGCTGTCGTCTTTAAAATACATTCCCCAGGAAACGCCGGTCATGCGGCCGTAAAGCTCTCCGTTTATAAAATTGCCGACGCGTCCGAAAAAATAGGCAACAGGAATACAGGGAGCCATAAAATCGGTCCATTCCAGCATGGGTATACGGCGTTTACGGCAGAAAAGCAGAAAGGCAAGCATGAGGCCGGCAAGTCCGCCATGATAGGACATGCCTGAAAGTCCGGTATAGGTAAATCCGCCTTCCAGGGAAAAGGGCAGGATAATTTTCCAGGGTTCCTGCATAAACCAGGCAAAATCATAAAACAAGACAAATCCCATTCTGGCTCCGATGATTATGCCTAACACTCCCTGATAAAAAAAATCTTCCGTGTTTTTTTTTAAATCTTCCGCGGTCATGGCTCCGGGTTTTTCTCCACGGGTTATGCGCAGTTTCATCAGCAGATAGGCAATAGTGAAAGCTACCAGGTACATCATACTGTACCACATGACAGGAAAGGCGCCTATGGAAAAAATTTTGGGATTCATGACCGAACCNNAGGTTCTGCCACCAGGAAGTAAAATTGTTCATTTTATGCTCCGTGAAAAATCAGGTTTTTTTTTCTTTGGGCCGGGCCGAAGGAAAAAGTATATTGTTGAGAATCAGCCGGTAGCCGGGAGAATTGCGGTATAATTCCAGATTGGTTTCTTTATCGCCGATAAAATGGTTGCGGTCTTCGGGGTCATGCCCGCCGAGAAAAGTAAATGAGCCCTTGCCGAAACTGCCGTAAAGATACTGGGCGGAAAGGCCGTTTAAATTCCTTCCTAACAAAATAACCCCGTCTTTGATTTTGTCTATCCGAAAGGATGTTGACTGGCCGAAAAAACCCTTGATTAAATTAATATGGTTCTGGATGAGCAGACAGGGAATGGGGTCGATTTTTGCGGAGAATTCAAACAGTTCGAAATCATCGGCCTCGCGGCGCAAGGGAGTATTAACCTGGTTGTAATCGATATCGGAATAATTATTTTTAAGCAGACCGGTTTCAACATGAAAATTGTAAAAAGCAAAGGTACGGGAAAAATCAAGCTTGCTCTGCCAGGCCGGATCAATTCCATCGCCGTCAATCTGAGCTTCAAGAATATCGGTATCGGCAGCAGCCAGGGCAATATCTATGGTTTCCGGAGCACAGCACATGGCAAACAGGAAACCGCCGGCCAGGGTAAATTCACGGATAGCATGCGCGCTTGCCAGTTTATGCCGGCTGACTTTATCAAAACCCGCTTCATGCGCAAGTTTTTCATACAGGGCTTTTTTTTTAAGCATCCATTCCGTAGCCGCATAGGAATAAAAAAATTTGCTGTATTGGCCGGTAAAATCTTCATGATGCAGATGCAGCCAGTCATAGCTGCCGAGTTTGCCGGCTAATACTTCTTTATCCCAGAGCGTATCATACGGTATTTGTGCATAGGTAAGGGCAATAGTAACAGCATCAGCCCAGGGATTTTTCTCTTCCGGCGTATAAATGGCAATGCGCGGAGCTTTTTCCAGACGCAGATTATGCATATTTCCGGCTTGTAAAGAAGCAATTAGGCTGTTTTTGTTTTCTTCGCCGATTTCGCCGGTACTTACTCCCCGCCTGATGGCAAGATTTTTAATATTTTCAGAAAAAGGAATTATAAAAGATCCGCCCCGGTAATTTAAAAGCCATTCGCATTCAGTACCGCCAGATAAGGCCGTGTAAACGATTCCGTATGCTTTTAAATGGTTATCCTGACTGCTGTCCATGGGAATAAATAACCAGGAAGACAGCAGGGGGCTGATTAAAAAAATGAATGTTGCTGAACGCATTTTTTCCGGAAAGTTAATTATTAAAAATTATTTTTAAAATTCGTTTTATATCTTAATTTACAATAAATACGGTAATTATACAAATACTCCCTGAAAAATTTATTTATAAGAGACAACACCAG
>DNNS01000503.1 GCA_003497555.1 Spirochaetia bacterium | reverse complement strand
GTGGTTTAATTATTTTCATAGTTCTGGGTGTCGCTGTTGACATAATGACTCCCTATTATCTGGCTGATTCTGAAAGGCCCGATATTTATAATATCAATATGTCCTTACGGGCAACATGAAACATTTTCATTGTTTCGCTGGCATGGATGCTTGTTGATTGTTGTTTTTTTCCGCTTCCAGGCTAAAATATACTTTTTCGATAGCCTGACGAATGGCCTGGTTAACCGGGAAAAGTCTGCTGCCAAGACCCGTCTCAATATTATTAAATTCGATTGTCAGATCAGGAATAACAGGCAGGGATTCCGGCAGATGCCTCAGACTGATTGATTCCGCGAAGTTTTTTTTTATTATACGGCAGGAGCAAAATTCCAATTCGTGGTTTTTGTTTATAACGGAATAAAATCCGAAAATACGGCAAATATAACCCCTCCATGGGTAAATACCGCATCCGGATTTACCTGGCAGAGGACGGTAAAAAATACAGGTATTGTCACCGGATATGCTGTTATAAACAGTATCGGCCTGTTTGTTACGCCAGAGATTTACAGCCAGCGGTATAAACTCCAGTATGCTGCAATGAACATCATGAGCACAACAAATACTGCAGCCCTGGGGGCAGGTTATCCCGGTAGCGCTCCGGAAAGCGCTGATTTGCATATCAAGCTGTGAATAAAAATTTTCAACGCGTGCGCAGATAGAAGCCATATCCGACATAACTTAGATTATTGTATTAAGCAGAAGGGAAAAAGGCAAATTCCGTATAACTTGACAAAATTATGGATCTGTATTATAATGACTACGTAGTCAAAAAAACATGGCAACCCAGAAGCAGATTGCAGCAAAACTAGGCATATCCCAGAAAACAGTATCCCGGGTGATTAACGACTCGGCCTGTGTCAGAACCGGTATCAGGGAGACTGTACTCTCGGAAATTCAGCAGTGCGGATATACGCTCAATATCAGCGCCCGGAATCTGCGGGTAAGTAAAACCGGGGTTACGGGTATAATTGTACCGGGAAAATCCGCCTTCCATTCAATATACTTTTTAAAAACATTCGAGGGTATTAACGAAGCAGCAAGATGTGCGGGATACAGTAATCTGGTAATTACCCTGGAAAAAGAAAAGGAAATAAAAAATTTACTTCAACCGGCAGCGGCAAAAGTCGATGGATTTATAATTTTTAATATTGGCCGTACCGGGCGCTCCCTGATAAAAAAAACAGCAGGCCTTCTGCATGAAACCGGAAAACCCGCAGTCATAATACAGGCTTCGGGAAAAGACGGAATTTTTCCTTCTGCCGGAATTGATAATTTTGCCGGCGGCCTGATTGCCGGCCAACATTTAATTGCAGAAAAATGTAAAAACTTCGCATATTTGGGATGCGGAAACGGTTTTATTGAAAACAGACAACGGCTTGCAGGTTTTAAAACCGCCCTGCAGAACGCGCATAAAAAAAATACCTGCCTGAAGGTATTTCCATGGAATGAAAAAAACATTGACAGCAGCATAAACAGCATGATTAAAGCACGCCAAGGCCGGCCGGCCGGAATTTTTGCCTGGAGCGATCGCGTTGCCAGGCTTGTTTTGTTCGAATTAAAAAGACTGGGCTTCTGTGTTCCCGGAGATTTTTCGATAGTAGGTTTTGACGATCTTGAATCCTATTCGCTGATGACAAGGCCCCTGCTGACTACAGTCAGGCAGCCCTTTTACGATCTGGGCATAAATGTAATGAAAAAAATTATAGAAAGTATAAACAATCCTTCATTAAAGCTTGCGGGTTTCAGTATCAAGCCTGAACTTGTTATCAGAGATACATAAATAAATTTAATTTTTGGAGCGGAAAATGAACAGAAAAAACAAAAAAATCAAAATCGGCATCATCGGCTGCGGAAAAATAACCCGGGCGTCTCATATCCCCGCGTTTCAGAAAATTTCCGGTAAAACAGAAATCACCGGACTCTATGATCTTAACCCGGAAACTGCGCAAAAAACCAAAAAAGACTTTTCGCTTGATGCGGAAATCCATCCGTCAGCAAAGGCGCTGATCGAATCAGGCATTGATGCTGTTTTAATAAACACGCCGAATAAAAGCCATTACCCGCTCAGCATGCAGGCCCTTGGCGCGGGGGTGCATGTGCTTGTAGAAAAGCCCATGGCCCTGAATCTCGGCCAGGCCGATAACATGCTTCGCAAGGCAAAAAACCATAAACTTGTTCTGCAGGTAAATCAATCTTTAAGATTTAATGCCCTGTATGCAGGAGCAGCAGACCTTGTTCACAAGGGAGCAGTAGGCAAGGTAATACATGTCCGGTGTCTTAGAACAAGTTCCAAAAGCCCGGACAAGGGGTGGTCTCCGGGCGCAAGCTGGTTTGTGCAAAAATCATTCGGCGGCGGCCTGATTATGGATATTGCTGTGCATATGGCCGATTACCTGGGCTGGGTGTGCGGCAGGGCAAAAAGCCTTTATGCCGTTAACAGTATCAGAGTTAAAAAAAATGATGTGCCTGACAATGTTACTGCCGTTATTGATTTTGAAAGCGGAGCAACAGGTGTTCTCGAACTAAGCTGGACTATCCCGGCGGGAGGCAGCGCTTTTGAGCTCTACGGAGAAAAAGGCACTATCAAGATAGNNGAGCTTTTGTTTACATCAGCCGCAGGCAAGACAAAAATCATTACGCCGTTAAAAAGAAAGTCATCGCAGGAATGGTTCATAGACGCCATAAATAAAAAAACGGGCAATCCTTCTCCCGGCGAGGCCGGACGCCACGCCCTTGCCTACTGCATGGCCATAGAAAAATCAGGACGCATCGGCAGACCGGTTGCTCCTGAATTAAAATAATTTCAAAAAGGAGTCATCATGAATTTTAAAACAGGAATTATAATCGATTCTCTGAAGCTTCCGATAAAAGATGGAATAGCCAAAGCCAAAGACCTTGGCGCTGACGGCTTTCAGGTATACTGTGTGGAGGGGGAGATGGCTCCTGAAAACATGCAGGGCAACAGGCTCAGGGAATTAAAGGACTATATAGCAAAGCTTGGTCTTGAGATAAGCGCACTGTGCGGAGACCTGGGCAAGGGATTTACAGACAAAGAGCTGAACAAAACAACTGTGCCGCGATCCAAGGAATTCATTGACCTTGCTGTCAGGCTGGGCGTTAAAATTGTGACAACTCATATAGGCAAACTTCCGGAAGATGAAAACTCTCCTGTGTGGGATATCGCTGCGGAATCGGTAATAGAGCTTGCAAAATACGCTGAAGAAAACGGTTGTTACTTTGCTTCGGAAACAGGGCCGGACAAGCCTGCTGTACTTAAAAAATTTCTTTCAAGAATTCGCAGTACAGGAATAAAAATAAATTATGATCCTGCGAACCTGATCATGGCCGGTCCCTATGATCATATCGGCGGAGTAAGTACGCTGAGGGATTATATAGTACATACGCACGCGAAAGACGGGGTATGCCTTTGGCAGAATCCCGAAGGCAGAAATAAATATCTGGAAGTTCCTCTTGGAGAAGGTTCTGTTGCTTTCACCTATTATCTCAGAGCTCTTAAAGAGATAAACTACAGCGGCTATCTGACGGTGGAGAGGGAAGTAGGGGATAATCCCGTAAAGGATATAGGCATGGCGGTAAAATTCCTGAAGAAAAAAATTTCAGAACTTTAAAATTGTAAAATGAATAAAATTAAAATCTGATTAAGGAGCAGCAAATGAAAGTCGGTTTAAGCACTTACAGTCTGTCAAGGCTGATCAAGTCCGGTGAAATGGACATTTTCAAAGCTATCAAATGGATCGCGGAAAACGGAGGAGAGCATGCCGAGATCGTACCTGCGGGATTTTCATTCATCGAAGATCCCTCGCTTGTAAAAAAAGTGGCTGCTGCGGCGAAAGAAGCGGGAATCGCCTTGTCAAGCTACACTATTGCCGCTGATTTTATCAAGGAAGAGACAGAAGAATTTTTAAACTCAGAAATTGAGCGTTTGAAAAAAGAAGTTGCGGTTGCGGCCGAACTGGGTGTGCGCCTTATGCGGCATGACGCCGCGTGGAGGCCGGTTGAACAGTGCACGGATAAAAATTTTGAAAACGACCTTCCAAAACTCGTGAGAGGCTGCGCAGAGGTAGCGCGGTATGCAAAACAGTACGGCATTACAACAAGCGTTGAAAATCACGGTTTTTTTGTACAGGAAAGCAGGCGGGTACAGAAACTTGTCAAGGCCGTGAACATGGATAATTTTAAAACAACTCTGGATGTGGGCAACTTCATATGTGCGGATGAAGATCCTGTCAGGGCTGTGAAAAACAACGCGCCGTATGCATCCATGGTACACCTGAAAGATTTTTATCTGCGGCCGAAATCTAAAAACCCGGGCGATGGATTCGCAAACACAGCAGGCGGCAACTTCCGCCGAGGCGCAATACTCGGGCACGGAGATATTGACATAAGAAAGCAGCTGACTATACTGGCAGCAGCCGGATATAGCGGCTGGCTCTCAATCGAGTTTGAGGGGCTTGAGGATCCAAGGACAGGATCGAAAACAGGCATGGATAACGCAAAGAGATTTCTTCTTGAACTGGGACTGTAAATGAATATCATGATAGTGGGAGCGCATCCTGACGATCCGGATCTTTTTTTCGGAGGCGCTTCTCTGCTTTACAGCGGCAGTGGACACAGGATAATGATGGTATCAATGACCAACGGTAACGCTGGTCATCATAAAATAAGCAAAAAAATTCTGGCTCAAAGGCGAAAGCA
>DNNS01000044.1 GCA_003497555.1 Spirochaetia bacterium | reverse complement strand
CATCGTAAATAAAATCAACTTGTCCCTGATCAAGCAGTTCTCTGGCTTTGATTACCTTGTCTATGGACGGATGTTTGGCTGATCCCTTGGTGGAAAAGGAAAGCAGGGCCACGCGCGGTTCCATGCCGCAAAGCAGACGGGCGTTGCGGGCCGAGGCAATTGCAATATCCTTAAGCTGCTCGGCAGAAGGCTCAGGTATCAGACCGCAGTCGGAATAAATAAATACTCCCTTTTCTCCATACTCTTCCCTGGGTGTAACCATGATAAAAAACGAAGAAATATATTTGATGCCTGGTCTCGGCTGTACAACCGTAACTGCAGTGCGTGAAACATCGGCCGTAGTCGATACCGCGCCGGCAACCATACCGTCGCTCAGGCCCAGGCGTACATGCAGAGCGCTGAAAATCAGATCTTTTTTAACTGCTTCCCTGGCATCCTGTTCGCTGACGCCTTTATGCTTGCGTAAATTATAATATTCGGCGGCAAAACGGTCGAGACCGGAAAATTTTTCCGGATCGATAATGCTGATACCGCTCAGATCGATACCCTCTTTTTTAGCCACGGCTAAAACTTCGCTGTCTCTGCCGGTAAGAAAAACTTCTTTAACCAGTTTTTCCTTGACCAGCGCTTCGGCTGCTTTATGCATACGCGGTTCCGTACCTTCCGCTAAAATAACAGTTTTGGGATTTTTTCTGACTTTTTGTTTTAATTCCTGGATAAAATCCATACCGCCTCCATTATTCCTGTTTAAAAAAAGTATCAAAAAATATCTGATAATCGTCGCTGCTTTGTATATTTAAGATAAAAGGATTGGCAGTCAGTTCAAATTGCAGGGCGGACCTGATGATGCCGGAGTTAGTATAATATTTACGGAAAATATCAATGGCTCCGGACGCTTTGCCTTTCCAGGCTGCGCAGTAAGCCTCCAGCAGTTCATAATCTGCCGGGAAAAAACGGAAACGCGCAGGCTGATTTTTAGAGACAAGAATGAGTTCTTCTGCAGCGGAATCTCTGCCGTCATGCAGGGCATGGTACAGCTGATTTAACAGGGCCAGCTGATTAAGCATCTCTTGTTCATCAAGCGTCAAATGCCCGGGATTGACAATTAATTTACTGACTTCAAGATATTTTGCAGTATTGTTTTTAATCAGGAAAAAATAACCCAGCCTGTGCAGGGCAAAAGGATTATCCGGCTGCATGGTTACGGCCTTTACCAGGTCTTCATAGGCGCTTTTCTGGTTTTCCAGTTTTTCCAGAAAAACCGATGAAAAAAAATAATACATGGAAAGGGTTTTTTTTACAGCGCGGTTTTCAAGCCGCGTACTGTAACCGGCGCGGAATAAATCGAATTGCCTGTAAAAATCAGTTTTATTACGCTGCAGAAAATGGATTTTTGCCATATAGTTATGACATTCGGCAGCAAGATCCGGAGAACCGGAATCACGCCGCAAAGCCGCGCTGAAAAAATCAAGAGCGCGGCTGTAGTCGTGAAGGAAATAGGCATTTTTGGCTTCGGATAGATTATCCCTGCTGCCTGTACAGGCTGTAATTATTACAACTGCACAGAGCAGGATTATTTTTTTCATGGTTTTCCGCCGGGAAGTTCGCCGAAATGCAAATCAAAAAGATTTTTCAGCGCCTGCAGAGCCTCATTTTCTTCTCTGCCGTTTGCTTCAAAAACCAGGCTTGTTCCCTGATTGGCTTCCAGGCTTAAAATTCCAAGGATGGACTTGGCATTTATGGTACTGCTGTTTTTTATAATGTTGATTTTGGTATTTTTAAAACGCGAAGCGGTTTCTACGATTAAACTGGCGGGTTTGGCATGCAGACCGGATTTATTTATAACAGTCAATTCAATTTTCATAAATAATTAATAAATTTCTTCTCCGCGTTCGATCAGGGAAGTGATCATATTGTTGAATTCCTTGGCCGGGTGATACCCCATGGTTTTCAGGCGGTAATTCATGGAAGCGGTTTCGATAATAATGGGAATATTACGTCCGGGCTGCACTGGTATAACCAGCCTGGTGATTTTTTCTCCAAGAATTTCTTCATATTCATCTTCAAGGCCAAGACGGTCGTATTGCTTGTTTTCATCCCAGTTTTCCAGATGAATTATCATGTTGATCTGCTTTGATTCCCTGACAACTCCCACGCCGAACAAATGCGCTATATTGATGATGCCTACCCCGCGGATTTCCATATGATGCTTGATCAGCTTGCTGCCGTAGCCCATCAGCATATTGTTGGGCAGCAGCCTGATATCAACCACATCGTCGGAAATAAGCCGGTGTCCGCGTTCAATCAGCTCAAGAGCGCATTCGCTTTTACCTACTCCGCTTTCGCCGGTTAGAAGAATACCGATGCCGAAAACCTCAATCATTACACCGTGAATGGTAGTGCGGGGAGCCGCTTCAAAGGCGAAAAACTGCTCGATATTATGTATGAGCATGGCTGTAGACATACCGGTGTTAAGCACAGGTATTCCGGCTGCTTCGGAAATATCTTTAACATCTTTTGGGAGTTCAAAATCATGGCTGAAAATACAGCAGGGAATGTCGAAGGTGAAAAATTTTTTTATATTTTCAAGGTTTTGTTCTTTAACCAGTTTAACCAAAAAAGCAGCTTCGCCCCTGCCGAATATCTGAACACGTTCGGGTACAAAATTGTCATAAAATCCGAATAAATTAAGCCCGGGCCGGTTTATGGAATTGGTAGTAATTTTTTTTTCTATTCCGCGGATTCCGCTTACCAGTTTTAATTTAAGAGGGTGTTCGAGACTATGGTAATCAAGAAGCTCCTTGACTGCAATTTCCATTTAAATTTAAATCTCCCGGATTAACCCGAAACTGGTTTTGTTTTTACGGTATAAAAGGCAAATTTTACCGGTGCGTACCGATTCAAAAATGCGAAACGGATTTTTTTCGAGTATAAGAAAGTCCACTGACGATTCCAGGCTGTCTTTTACAATATGCAGATTTTCCACTGTATCGGTATTAAGAATATTCTTGCGCTTGTCAAGTACAATCGAACGTTTTTCCCAGTGCCCGTCAAAAACATATAAGTTACAGCCGGCAGAAGTTTTTTCCAGAAAGGAGGCATGCTCGCTGGCCGGATTGAGATAATATCCGGAAAATACCGAGCGTGAACCGGCAAGTTCAAGGACAGCTTCAAGATCGCTCATGGGTTTTTTTTCAATGACTTCATCAAGAACAGTAACCTTTATTTTCTCTTCAGCATCCAGCAGATCACTTACCAGTTCCCTGACACCGCCGCTTTTATGGCTGGTGATATAATCTTTATAGCGCCGTACCTGATCTTCAATTTTGTCAAACAGCAGTTCAACCGACTTGAATTTATTGTCACTGGATAATTTATTATGAAAGTGATGGTGCCCCATTATGACCGTTGCTTCGGCAGTAACGGTATTTTTCTGTCTGGCGACCGTAACATTGGCTGTGATGATATGATCAAAATAATGCTTGATTTTTTTTACATGATCTTCGATAGTGTCATGCAGTTGTCTGGTAATTTTTATTTTGTGTCCATGAATATTAAGTATCATTATGAGATCCTCTTGTGAGATATTATATAATGAAAAAACAAAAAACTAAAATTTAGTACACAGGGACGGGCTTTATTGTTTTATTTACCCAAGAAATAAATTTGCACCCGCACAGCACTGGCAGGAATTTATAAGGTTTGTAAATCCGTTTAATTTGCTGTATAATCTGCTAATGATAGGAAAGTGGTCATCGCTAATTGCCGTAATGCTTTTTTTCGGCGGTCTGCAGATGCTGTTTCTTGGGATAATCGGGCAGTATACAGGGCGGATATATTCTGCCAGCAAACAGCGTCCGCTATATATAGTGGATGAGGTATTGGGAAAAAGCAAGAACCCCGGTAATAATACCAAAAAAATCAAGAATAACGGAAACTCTGTATAATGCCTGCCAGAAACTCCGGTAAAAAACTCTCAATTGTAGTTCCCTGTTATAATGAACAGGAATCAATTCTTGTTTTTTATACTAAACTCGACCGTTTTTTAAAAAAAAAGGTATTTAACCGCACGGCTATGGAATTTATTTTTATTAATGACGGTTCGGAAGATAACAGCCTTGATATTATCAGGGAAATAGCCGGGACTGACCGGCGGGTAAAATATATTTCTTTTTCCCGTAATTTCGGCAAAGAATCGGCAATTTATGCCGGCCTGGAAAAATCAAGCGGTTATTATACGGCAATAATGGATGTGGATTTACAAGATCCGATTGAACTGCTGGAAGAAATGTTTGTGCTTCTTGATGACGATAAAACCGATTGTGTTGCAGCCCGGCGGATTTCACGCCGCGGAGAGCCGTTTTTTCGCTCGGTTCTGGCATCGCTTTTTTATACCATCATTAATAAAATTTCCAGGCTGAAAATAGCCGCTGGTGCCCGTGATTTCAGAATCATGAAAAGACCTATGGTTGATGCCATTCTTTCCCTGCCTGAATACAACAGATTTTCCAAGGGGCTTTTCAGCTGGATTGGTTTTTCGGTAAAATGGATATCCTATGAAAATGTCGGTCGTCAAAAAGGAAACAGCAAATGGTCTTTCCGGGATTTAATTTTTTATTCAATAGACGGAATCGCTGCATTTTCAGAAGTGCCCCTGGCATTTGCGGCGTTTATGGGAATCGGCATGTCGTTTTTAGCTGTGGGCGGAATTATTTTTATCGTGATCAGAAAAATATTATTCGGAGATCCGGTTTCGGGATGGCCTTCGCTGGCTGTAATTATCTGTTTCAGCGGAGGATTACAGCTGCTATGTCTGGGAATAATCGGCCAATATCTTGCTAAAACCTATCTGGAAACAAAAAAACGCCCCAAATATCTAATCAAAGAACAAAATTGCTGATATTTTATGAAAATAATTCATGAAAATCCGAATGCCGGTCAGCAGGACATATCGGTCAGGCAGCAGGCATTCGGCTATATAATTTTTTCCGTAATGTTTTTACTTGCCCGGATTTATTATTTTTTTTGTGTACGCTGTGTTCTGATTTTAGGAGACAGTTTTGAGTATTTACAGCCGGTTATTTCCTTCAGACAGGGATTACTTCCAAATAGTCAGGCCAGAGTGCCAGGTTACAGTATTTTTCTTTTTTTAGCGGGTTATAATTCAAACGGTTTTTTACAGGTTATTGTAATTCAGCATTTATTAACATGGTTTGCATCGGTTTTTTTATGCAGCGTGATTTTCCGTTATTACCGGAGTTTNNGAGTTATTTCCGGTATGCCGTACTTGTGCTTTCTTTATATGCAGTATCTGCCGATCGTATGTTTTATGATTCTGCAATTCTGGTAGAAAGCGTTTACACCAATCTGGTTATAATATTAACAGGTGTGATGATTATAACAGCAAAAAAAATGCAGACATATCTTTTTTCCGTTATTTCACTGCTGCTTGGTCTGATGGCAGCAGTACGCGTAGGCATTCAGCTTTATATTTTTCTATTTGCGGTTTTACTGATATTTTGTCTTTATCAAAAGAAAAAATTTCTGTTTTTTGCCGCGGCAGCTCCTTTTTTAGCGATTTTTATTCTTCTTTTACTGTACAATTCGGCTGCTGCGGGAAAGATTCAGACGGATAATATGGCTATGATAGTATTAAGACCGGGGATCTCACTTATTGCGGAACAGGATGAAACCCTGCCGCCGGAAATAAACCTGAAAATAAAATCTGCAGCTGAACTTGTTGACGATGAAGATCGGCAGATTATAGAAAATTCCTGGAATTTATATAAAGTATATAACGCAGTACAGAAAAATATCTATAATAAATACATTGAAGCCGACAGTAATAATACCTGGAAAATCATTAAAAAAACAATAATTAAAAAACCGCTGGTTTTTATCAAAATGTATATAACTGCAGCTATGGCGCATAATTTTTCCATCATCAAGCCGCATGATCTGTACGGAGACTGGATTCCTAAAGTAACATCCATTTACCGTTATAATATCAGCCCGGAAATCAGAAAAGCCTTCGATATGGAGTCCATAACTGCCGGTTGGGATGCTTTTAATTCCGGTCCGGTTAACTGTTTGCAGCCTTTACGTATGTTTCATATTTCGGCATGCAGGCTTTATGTCTTGTTATTTCAAAATTTTTTATGGGTTCTGATGCCGGGCGTGATGCTGCTGGAATTGTCTGTTGATTTATTAAAGCGCAGAAAATTTTCTTCAGAGTCGGCATTAATCGGATTTTTTCTGCTGTTTATTATTTTTAAATCGCTGCTGGTGGGCATTGGTATGCATCCGGAAACCCGCTATGGATTCCCGGTATACGTTTTATATTATACTGCGTTTATACTGATAACGGTTAAAAACAGACAAAGCATAAATAAATTTTTTAATAAAATCAGGTCGTTTTTTCCTGCCGTTAAGATTTGATTTTAATAAAATGCCGTTTAAAGATTATAGCCGGAATTATCAGCAATAATTTACCGATGCCGGTGGTTTTTTTTTACCCGGCTAATAGTCTGATAATTTCTTCAAGATTTTCGCGCCAGGGTTTGACAGTAAAGCCCAGTACTTTTATAATTTTATTTTTGCAAAATCCCGAATAAGCAGGCCGGACAGCCGGAGTAGGGTATTCGCCCGTGCTGACAGGTTTTAGTGCTGCTGTCTGACTGAGTATTCCATATTTTTTTCCAAGTTCTTGTATAGCACAGGTGAAATCATACCAGGTGATAATACCTTCGTCTGCATAATGATAAATTCCCCATTGCCCTGAAAAATTTTTAATTAGTCCGGCAATATTACGCCCGAGGTAAAGAGAACTGGTAGGTGATCCGTATTGGTCATTTACTATATTTATTTCAGGTTTTTCTGCCAACAGGCGCAGCATGGTTTTTACAAAGTTTTTACCGTTTACCCCGTAAAGCCATGAGATGCGTATAATATAATAATTTGAGCAGTTTTCCTGCACAGCTTTCTCGCCGGCCAGTTTTGATTCGCCGTATACGGAGAGCGGACCTGTATTATCTGTTTCCAGGTAAGGGGATGTTTTATTTCCGGAAAAAACATAATCAGTGGAAAAATGTATCAGCGGAATGCGGTATTGCTGCGCTGCCGAGGCTAACACTTCAGGACCCCGGGCATTAACTGCAAAGGCTTTTTCTTTTTGCTGTTCTGCGCCGTTAACATCGGTAAAAGCTGCGCAATTAATCATACAGGAAATTTTTTGTGACTGCAGAAAATTTTCTACTGTCTGTGTATTTGTGATATCACACTCTTGATCGGTTGCGCAGACCGGCAGATTATAATTTTTTATCTGCTGCAGAATATCACTGCCGAGCATGCCGGCTGCTCCGATTACCCAGATCATGATATTATCCAAAAAAAACCGGATTTTTTTTATAATCGGCGAAAGAGCAGTTGTTATAATCGCGTGCTGACAATATCGGATCTTTTACCGGCCAAGGTATGCTGAAATGAGGATCATTCCACATTATACCCGATTCGGTTTCTGGATTGTAGATGTTTGACGCCTTGTAAACAACTTCGGCATAATCGCTGATTACGCAAAAACCATGAGCAAATCCGACCGGCACATAAAGAATTTTTTTATTTTCTGCGGAAAGCTCAATGGAAAACCAGCTGCCGAAAGTTTTGGAATTTTTTCGTAAATCTACAGCTACATCCCAGATCACTCCGCTTACAGCCCGTACCAGTTTTGCCTGTCCCGGTTTAGTCTGAAAATGCAAGCCGCGCAGGGTATTTTTCACAGAGCGGGAATGATTGTCCTGGCGGAAAACATCGAATATACCTGCCAGCCTGAATTTTTCTTCGTTATAGCTTTCTAAAAAAAAGCCGCGCTCATCCCCAAAGACCTGAGGGTGTATGGTAATAACTCCGTCAAGATGACAGTAAGAGCAGTTCATTGATGAATATTATCTTATCTGGTCAAAAGTGTCAATAACAAATTCAAGATACTGTCGATAGCTGTTTTTCGGCATGGAAGCAATCAGACTCTGATAGGAAGTTTTATCAAGAAAACCGCGTCGCAGGCAGGCTTCTTCAATACATCCGATTTTAAGACCTTGTCTTTTTTCAATGGTTTCAATGAAATTGGCAGCTTCGAGCAGACTGTCATGCGTGCCTGTATCCAGCCAGGCCATTCCCCGGCCCAGTAGTTTAACTTTCAGTTTTTTTTGTTCAAGATAAACCCGGTTGACATCCGTTATTTCCAGTTCACCCCGGGCGGAAGGCAAAAGTTCCCTGGCAATTTTAACTATGGTATTGTCGTAAAAATAAAGTCCCGGAACAGCATAACTTGATTTTGGTTTCACCGGTTTTTCTTCTATTGAAATAACATTGCCTTCCTTGTCGAATTCAAGCACGCCGTAACTTTCCGGATTTGCCACCCAGTAACCGAATACCAGGCCGCCGATAGAAAATGCAGACGCTTCATCAAGCACTTTACTGAAATTATATCCATAAAAAATATTATCGCCCAAAATAAGACAAACCCGGTCTTTCCCGATAAAATCAGCGCCCAGGGTAAAAGCCTGGGCAATACCTTTGGGTTCAGGTTGTACTGCATACTGCAGATCTATGCCTAATTGTTTTCCGTCTCCAAAGATATTTTTTATACGCGGAAGATTTACTGGATCTGATATAATCAGTATTTCTCTTATGCCGGCTAAAATAAGCGTGGAAAGCGGATAGTAGATCATGGGCTTGTCATATACGGGCAGCAGTTGTTTACTGACGACTAAGGTAAGCGGATGAAGGCGAGTGCCTGCTCCGCCGGCAAGGATTATTCCTTTCATTTTTAATTCTCCCTGGAAAATACCGTCTTGAAACGATAAATTCGCTTAAAAATTCAATT
>DNNS01000701.1 GCA_003497555.1 Spirochaetia bacterium | reverse complement strand
AAATTTATTTCTTGGGTAAAAAAAACAATAAAACCCGCCCCTGTGTACTAAATATAGACGCGTACCCAAGAAAAAAAATCATACCCGTTCAAACTAAAGTTTGTCTTAGTGAAATAGCAACGATTTTATTCTAAAATTTTTTCCAGTTTTCATTACAGAGTTTTACAATCATTGCGCCGGATTAGGAATTATTATCTATTAAATTAGCGATAGAGACGACTACCGGAAACACAAAGGAACACCGGCTGCAGCTCAAAGGTTATAATTTTAAAGATTACTTAATATTTCTGCCTGAAAGAGAAAAAAGCAATGATTTTAAATCAACCTGCGGATTGTGGGTATAAATAATATTCTTTATTAACAGCTCAGGTCTTGGGTTATTCCATTCCCATTGATGAAGCAGTAAATCATCATTATTTATGTCTTTTTCAATGTGGATATACCGGATATTTTGACCGTAGCGTTTGTAATCAAGGCCCAATCTGATATTATTTATATTATTAAACATCCGGATCGGCAATTTTTCTGCTGTACCGTCTGCATATTGGATAATATATTCTCCGGCCGGATAACCTTGCGGCCAGACCCGCCAGTTCTTTTTAAACATTCCGCTTTTTTCCCGGTCTGCATAAACAGCGTGTAAAAATATCAGCGATGAATATTTTTTTTCAACGATAATAGACAAAGAACCGTTTGGGGGTGCCGGCATTATACAATCGTTATTACCTCCTCCGTATAATTTCATTTTAATATTGCCAATCGTCATTTCTCTTTCCGGCCAGCGTACCGGGTCGGATGATTCCTTAAAACGATCAGGTTCGGACTGCAGCAGGAATTTTTTTAGGCTGGTATTCATCTGTTTTGAGATATCTACAACTTCGGTGAGAGATCCGGCGGCTGGATTGGGATTTACTGCGGCCATTTGCATAATAGCGCCAAGAAATCCACTTTCTATATAATCGATTGTATCCCTGCCGTCATCGTTTTTTAAATTCCAGGAATATTCAGAACTGCGGTAAATACAGGCCTGTCTTTGTATTTTATCCTGAATACTTTTTTCAAGATCTGTTAAAGTTGTATGCCCGGAATTCCAGTTGCCGCTGAATCCCATGATTTTATCTCTNNCCTTTTTGCATAAACCATTCTTCCCTGGCTTCAAGCCACGGGACAATGATTATATCTTTGGGCAGCTGGTCAACCAGCAGATAAATATCTTTTCGCTTTCCATTATGATAGGGGCTGAGCATGGTGCTGTATGTCATCATGGCAATATTCTGATTTTTTAAAAACTCATACATTTTTAATGTAAAGTCGATGAAAAGTTCATTATGAGGTTTTCCTCCCGCCAGTTTGTCTTCCGGCGTTTCACCTTCCTGCCGGTAATGCCAGGCTTCATCATTGCAGATTAAAAAATATTCAGGTTTTACCGCATCGATCCAGTCCTGGGCAGTCAATTTGACATATTCCAGCATTTTGGGATCTGCCAGGTTCGCTGTCGCTTTCCATCCTTTCTCCCGTAAATCCGGATGATCACGCAAAAGCCATTGATCCATATGCCCGACAGTCTGCAAAAGAGGAATGATCTGAATAAAATTATCTCTGCAAAATCGGGAAAACACCTGAATATCATCAAGAGTAAAAGGCGGTGTATCTACGCAATTCAAATCCGGCATACGCCTGTACTTGACAAGTCTGAACATACCGAGATTAAGAAAATTTAGTTTATGCCTGATTAAATTTTTTTCTGTCCACTCTGTCAGAATTTCCGGTTTGTAAGGGTCCTGATAGGGCTCAGGCCCGTATTTGGCAAAAAACCGGTTTTGCGCTCCCCTATATTTCAAATCCGGCCAGTCGATAATTTCCAGAGATGGAACAGGACAATTTTCCTGGTAATCCATTTTATGATTAATAAGCTGAAAAAAAGTAATTCCGGCGTAAAACAGACCTTCTTCATCGGCTCCGACCATTATTACTTTATCCGGGTTGATCTCCAGCATATAACCCTGTTCCGGAAGATTTATATTTTTACCGTTATGTATAAAATTTGATTTTATTATAAAAATAATATGTTCAGCGGTATTTTCACTGAATACCCGGCTATTTGTCAGACTGAGTTTTTTTCCTGTCCATTTAAAATATCTATCTATAAAAATTTCAGCAGTCCGTATTGTTCTTGGACTTGCTATTTTATCGATATATAGATAATCCGCCCGGCCGGCCAAAAAAATTTCGCTGCGCCAGGTAATGTTTTTTGGTTTGGGACAAAATATTTTCCGGCCCCAGTAGTTTTCTGTCTGTACCGGATTTTCAAAATTTATGCCGGCAAGCCTTAAATCACCGTCTTTATTTGCAACTTCAACGAAAAGCGAATAAATACCGTTCAGGTTGTTAATACCGCTAAAATAAAAATCCTTTTTTTCATTTGTTCCTGCTATGTCTATTTTTTCGGATACTGAAAAAATATCGCCGTTTTTAGCTGTTATAATAATACGGGTTTTATAATTTCCGGAAATAAAACCGGTGAAAACAGTGCTGACTTTATAATCCGCCTTGTGATCTTTCAGATTTTTACGCTTGATTGAAGAAACAAAAATCTCGCCGCTTCCAAATGAATTTTTATTGAAAACTATTATTCCGAAATTGTAAGGATCAGGAAACTTAGCGGTTTTTTCCCAGGAAAGCGTCTGATGTTTTCCGTTTCTGCTTTTATAATTCTGCGCTGCCTGAAAGGTAATAAACCTGTATTTGTTAAAATCGAGTTTTATATCTTTCATGGATATTGACAGTTCGCTTGACCATCTGCCAGCCTTGTATTGCATGGTTTTTTCATGAAAAAGATTCCAGTCTTTTTTATTAACTACAGCAACATCTGTCTGATCGAATTCACGTATACTGTCAAATACCGTTCCTGCGGCATTCACTGCAAACTGGATATATTTATTGTTGTCAAGTTCAGCATTAAAAAAAAGTTCAAACGCCTCATCCTGCCAAATTGCTTCGTCATTTTTTTTCATTATCGAAAGCGGAGCGGACGGAAAATCGGAAGAAATGCCAATATGCAGTTTATCCTGATAATAACCGATTTTAACAGCAAGCGGGGAATCTTGGGCGCTAACCGGTTCTCCGCTTGTATGATAGAAATAATCACCGAGAACTGCTGCCGCGTTCCATTCGGAATTATCACGAATGCCGTCTGTTTTAATATTATCCGTCAGTAAAAGCGCTTCGTATGTTTTTCTCCTGCGGATTATACGCAGGTCCGATGGATCTTCTTCCCGGTAGACAAGATATATTTTTTTTAAATACACGACAAAATTATGTCCCAGTTGAGCTTCCGGCACC
>DNNS01000180.1:3224-4387 GCA_003497555.1 Spirochaetia bacterium | reverse complement strand
CAAGAAAAAAAATCATACCCTATGTTTGCGTTTTAAATATAAAAAGGTTAAAATGAAGTCATAAGAAAATTTCACCTGATGTATCGACTATTGTTTCTTCGGAACAGGCTGTTCGGATGAGTAGATAATATTTTTAAAAAAGGGTTTATGATAATAAAAAAAAGTATAGACATTTTTTCAATTTTCATTCTTCTGGTAATTTTTTTTGCAGCCGTATGGCCGCTGATCAAATCCGGTTCAATTATTGATTATAACGTGTTGTGTACACAGTCAGCCACATTATTTAATAATCAGCCTACTTTTATTAATTGAATTGCTTTTCTAATATTAAATTCATCAATTAACTGATTTGTTATATATTTATGCAAAACACTAGATATATAAGTTTGATATGGCATTCCTTCTTTTCCAGCTTTTAATTTTATTGTTTCTAAATCATTTTCATTAATTCTTATTGATATAATTTTTTTTTGATTCGCTTTATCAATTATTTTATTTATTTTTTTATATTCATTTTCTGAGATTTCGGAAAATTGATTTAGGTTTTTTTCTATATCTCTTTCGAAATTATCAAGTTTAATTTTCATATTTTTTATCTCCTTTATTAAATTTTTTATTTAAATCACTATTAGGAAAAGCTGTTTTGATTATAATATTTTCATCTTGATCATAAATGAAAGGAACTATATGAATATAGTTCTTGTATAATAAAATAAAAATCTGTTGATTTTCTCGACTTGGATTATTCATAATTTTAATATACTTTTTATCGAGAATGAGTTGAGCAATTTCATTCAAATCAATTTCTCTCTCTTTTTTTAGAATTTTAAATTTTTTATCGTCCCAAACAATCATAAGGCAATTATAAATTATTTATCAATGATTGTCAATACTTTGTATGTATTTTGTAAAACAGGCTGATTATCCTTCGGCTGCTAATTATATACTATGCCGTTATGAAAAAACACCCGAATTGATTGATCACTGCGGACAAAAAGGTTTTTTACTGCGTTCCTGCTCTGATTATCATGGACTCACAAGGGAATATTTCCGGGCAGCGGTAAATTGTAAAAAAGATATCGAAAAATTATTACAAATAATCAAAAACTTTGTATCCAGAAAACACACCCGGTATGTTTGCGGGTGCAAATTTATTTCTTGGG
>DNNS01000180.1:0-3187 GCA_003497555.1 Spirochaetia bacterium | reverse complement strand
CTGATCGGGATAGACGCGTACCCCAGAAAAAAAATCATATCCTATGTTTGCGTTTTAAATAAAAAAAGGTTAAAATGAAATCATAAGAAAATTTCACCTGATGTATCGACTATTGTTTCTTCGGAACAGGCTGTTCGGATGAGCAGATTATATTTTTAAAAGAGGGTTTATGATAATAAAAAAAAGCATAGGTATTTTTTCAATTTTCATTCTTCTGGTAATTTTTTTTGCAGCCGTATGGCCGCTGATCAAATCCGGTTCAATTATTGATTATGACGGCGGAGCTGCCGTAAATACCGTTAACTATATAATATACGACAATAATTATCATTACGGCAATTCCCGCCCGCCGGGCTGTCCTGTCTATGAATTTGTAAGTGCCCTGATTTATTATCCGTTTAAAAATATTTTATCTCCAAAATATACAAGAATATTTATGCAGTACTTTTCCCTGCTGCTTTCCATGCTTACTATTGCTGTTTTTTATTTAAAAATTAAAAACCTTGATAAAAATCCATTACTTTGCTTCTTGGCTGTTCTGACCATGGGGCTGCATCCGGTTTTTATCTGGCTTTCTTTTTCTTCTGTAGAAGAAGCTTTTGCCCTGTTTTTAATGATACTCGCCTGGAAACTGGCTGAAAATAACAAAACGCGTATAGTTGCGGTAATTTTAACCGCCATGGCCCTGGCCTCAAAGGTTTCTTCTTTTGCGCTTATTCCGTTAATACTCTCCGAATTTTTAGATGAAAAAGATACGGCGAATCCTTATAAAATAATAAAAAAGACGGCTATTCCTTTGGGATCGATAATATTTCTCGGGTTGCTGCTTTTTATGCCGGTTTTGGTAGCCAATAACATGAATTTTAAAAAAGTTTTTACAACTATTCATTACGGCACGCCTCCTGCAGATCGTCCGTATATCGGAACCTCCCTGGGACGCATTACAATTTTATGGTGGATACCGGTATCAATCTGGATCATCGGCTTCTATCTTATTAAAATGATAAAGATAAAAAAAATTCCTGAAATCAATAAATACGATTTTTTTATTTTATCTTTTTTACTTCTGATTTTGTCTCCCGGCCTTTTGCTGCTTAAACTTACCACCGTAGTTTTTTTAATATATATGCTGGTTTTTTATTACCGGCAGGAAAAAAACAATCCGGAATTTATGCTGAACTACTGGAAAAATATTTTTACCGGCGCTGCTTTTGCCCTGTCACTGCTTGCGCCTCTGCTGGCGCCGTATTCAAGAAGTTTTTTTTATTTCACGCTTATTCCGCTGATATGCCTGCTTATTCTGCGTTTTAAAAATATTTATTTATGGGCAGTAATGATAATAATTTCATTTTTACCGATGTTTTTCTATTATCATATTGATCTTCAGGCAATGGCTTTTAACAGACACGGTTTTTATCGCGCTCATATCAACAACCGGGATAATGATTATAATGATTTCGGTTATTTTAATTCCAATCCAAAAACCAGAATTATTTATTATCCATGGTCAAAAATGAAAAAAAAATAAATCAGATCCGTTATTGTATCTCTTTCATTAATTCGGCTAAAAAATCCCACACCCCGGACAGCGAAGGCAGAAACAATCTTTCCTGCGGACAATGCGGATTTTTTATTGTAGGCCCCATGGAAATCATGTCCATATCTCTGAATTTTGCTCCGATAATACCGCACTCCAGTCCGGCGTGTACAGCCTCAACCCGGGGTTCTTTTCCGAATTTTCGGGTATAAACATGCTTGCAGAGCTTTAATATTTTTGATGAAAGATTGGGCTGCCACCCGGGATATCCTTCGCCGGATACATAGCGTGCACCGGCAAGTGCAGCCACAGACTCTATCCGTCCGGTTATCCAGTCAAGCTGGACGGCAGTGAAACTGCGCTGACTTGAAAGCACGTTAAGATTATCCATGTCAATAGATAATGTTGCCAGATTATTCGAAGTCTCCACCAGGCCGCTGTTTGCCGTCATCTTTGCTGCGCCGTGGGGAAGCGCGTTTAACAGCCGAATGATTTTTACGGTGTCTTCAGAACTGCAGGCCGGGACTTTTTCTTTAATCGGGGCCAGTGAAATCTTCAACCCGGGTTCATAAACGCCGGTAATTTGTTTTAGATTTGCCGCTGCTTTGAAAAAAACTTTCCTGAATGTACTCTGCTGTTTATTGGGAACAACCGCAACAGCGTATGCACTACGGGGAATTGCATTATGAGCCGAACCTCCGGCCATATCGCCAAGATGCATTATACGGGTTTCTACTTCCAGATACCGAAGCAGACGGGCAAGAAGCACTATTGCATTTTCCCGCTGTTTGTGGATATCAATACCCGAATGACCTCCGCGCAGGCCGTCAATTGCCATTTTAAAACATTTTCCCGGAATCAATTTTTTTCTGGAAAGAGGCAGTGTTATATTCGTATCCCTGCCGCCGGCACACCCGATTGTAAACACACCCTCCTCTTCGGAATCAAGATTTATCAGTATTCTGCCGGCAAGATTTTTTCTGACAATGCTTTTTGCTCCCCAGAGGCCTGTTTCCTCATCTGCTGTAAAAAGCAGCTCTAACGGAGGATGTGAAACATCTGTAGCCATGGCCAGAGCAAACGCCATGCCGATTCCGTTATCAGCTCCAAGGCTGGTAGTCTCTGCGCACAGCCAGTCTCCGCTGGTTACCGGCTTAACCGGGTCTTTCCTGAAATCATGAGCGGATTCCGGCGTTTTTTCGCATACCATATCCATATGCGCCTGAAGAATGACAATCGGCGCTTTTTCTCTTCCGGCAGATGCGGGAACATAAATATAAACATTCATGGCGGAATCCTGCTTAACATTAAATCCATGTTTCTGTGACCAGGAAACAAGCCAGTCTGCTATCTGTTTTTCCTGACCGGATTTACGCGGAATCATGTTTATCCGGGAGAACAGATCGAGAATTTTTGCTGTTTGCGTATTCATTGGTTTTTCTTAGGCTCTCTTGGCAGGAAATTTATTTATTTTTTTTTGACCAGGAAAATACTTGACGGTTCATGTTTCTAATCCGTACTGTTTTTTCGGAATGGTTTATTTGCCGCCCCGCCGCTGGAAAACGGCGGGACAGGGCAATATCATACACTTAAATAAAAACACACCGATGTATTACCTAGGGCAGCAGAGCTGGTGGAATAATGACAAAA
>DNNS01000645.1 GCA_003497555.1 Spirochaetia bacterium | reverse complement strand
AAGAAATAAATTTGCACCCCATGCTTGACTGCAATTTTTTACCAGACTATAATCTTGCAAAACATTTTATTTTGGAGTACGTATGCAAACGCAAAAATTTTCCATCAAATCCATAGGCGGCAAGCTTACACTGATAATTGCCGGTCTTGCCATTTTAATTATCGTTATTCTTTCAGTAATTTCTGTCTATATAGCAAGTAATTCACTGCGCAAAATCAGTATTGACCGCATCGGTAAAAGCGCCGAAGGCACGGCAGATTATTTACGCGCCTGGTTTGAAAGCCGCCATGATGATGTGGATAATTTTACAAGTACTGAAGATAATAAAGTAAATTTCGAGTTTTTACGTACAGGCCGGGGCGATTTCAAGCTGGCTTGCGGGCATACGGCTGATCAGCATCTTACTATCAATCTGGAGCATCTGTTNNATTGACAGCGATAACGGAAAAGTCATTCATGCCTGCGATAAAGACGGCAATCAAAATGCCGAAAGCGAAGGCCGGATTCTTTCTGATCGCGATTATTTTATCGAAGGGAAAAAGGGAGTATATGTTTCCAAAATTTACCTGTCAGAGGAAATGGCAAAACTCAGGGGAAAATCCGGCAAACTTCCTACCATGTTTGTAGCAGCGCCGTTTATTTTCAAGGGTAAATTAATCGGGATTGCCGCCTTGCGTGTGAATCTTGATGATATAAATACTATGCTTGAACACAAAAAAATCGGTAAAACCGGAGATACCTATTTATTCAATCCTGAAGGCTTTATGGTTTCCAAAAGCCGTTTTACCCATGAATTAAGCCATGAAATCAAATCGCGCTTCGGTATAACTGATGATACCACCCTGCTGTTAAAACTTACTACTGTAAACGGCGATTTAATGCATGGTGTGGCAACCGCCCTGCGCGACAAAAAAAGAGGATTTTCCGAAAATCCCTATATCGATTTCCGCGGGAAAAAAGTTTACGGTTACTGGGACTGGCTGGCAGCGGTCAATAAAGGCGTAATGACAAAAATCGATGAAACCGAGGTTCTTGAAGATATTAACAGATTGAAAATTTATATAATTATTTCAGCTGTAATTCTGGTTTTTTTCTGTATCATTATTGCCTGGCTTTTTTCCAGGACCATTGCCGGACCGGTTAATAATGTATCTGTTATAATGAAAGAACTGGAAAACGGCAATCTTGATGTTTCTGTTAATGACTCGCTTGTAAAACGGGGCGATGAAATCGGCGAAATGTCCCAGGCTGTTAAAAACCTGGTAGAAAGACTGCAGAATATNNACCGCATCTTCCATGGAAGAAATGGGTGCGTCCATCAAATCGAATACGGACAGTGCGCGGCAAGCCGATATGGTTTCGCGTGATGCAGATTCCAAATCCGTCCAGGGGGTACAGGCAGTCAACCAGGTAATCAACGCCATGAGCGATATTAACAGTTCCAGTAAAAAAATCGCTGATATTATCAGCGTGATGAATGAAATCGCTTTTCAAACCAATCTGCTGGCTCTTAATGCTTCCATCGAGGCCGCCCGCGCCGGAGAACACGGCCGCGGTTTTGCCGTGGTTGCTGTAGAAGTCCGCAAACTTGCCCAGCGCTCCGATGAAGCGGCACGCGAAATCGCCAAACTGATCAAAGACAGCAACAGCAAGGTTGATAACGGCAGTGAACTGGTGCAAAAAGCCGGAATGTCCCTGCAGGAAATTGCCGATGCGGTAAAAAAAGCCGTATCTCTGATTGCAGAAATTTCCGCCGCATCGCAGGAACAGCTTTCCAGCGTGGAACAGGTTAATAAAGCAGTGGCCAATCTTGATGAAAATACCCAGCAGAATGCATCCCTGGTAGAAGAATCGGCTTCAGCTGCCGAGGAGCTTTCCGCCCAGGCCCAGGAATTAAACGCCAGTGTTAACTTCTTTAAATTGTCAGGAAAATCCGGCGTAAAAATTCATACGGAAAAACCCAAAAAAATCGCCCTGCCGCCGGCAGAACATGCGCAAATAACGCATCATGCCCCGTTAAAAAAAGTTGAAAGTAAAATTCATCAATCTCCCAAAACCGAACCGGCAGCGCATTCGGAAAAAAATAAAACAAGCAGTGACGGATTTCAGGAATTTTAAATTTTCACTGGGCAGAAAAGGCCGGACGTTTTTCCCGCCGGCCGGGTTATAGCTCGCGGTAATATATGACGGTTCTTGAAAAATTTATTGGCAGACGTTCCCGTAATCTGCTGGAATTTTCATTTTATTACAGCCGCCGCCGATTCTGCTCCAGCAGCATACTCTTTAATAATCTGCTCAGTGAATCTTCACTGGTTGAAGAACTGCTTGATCATTACGGCGCCCATGCCAGCCAGAAATGGTTTGTTTACCGGGAAACCGTTGCCACTATTAAAAATCTTTCGCGTATAGCCTATACTTCCGTACATATTTTTAACAGTATCAGACGCTATCACCTGGGGCTAACTTCCAGAGTTCTCCACAAAGAGACCGAAAAAATTCTGAAAAAAATTGCCGGCGGTCTGAAAAAAGCCTGCAGCGCTGCAGTAAAAGAGGCCAAACTGTTTAAATTCAGTTTCAGTAAAAAAAAATATTCCGGACGTGAATTTACTGACGGACTTTGTTCAGGTAATTTTACCCATGATCTTAAAAACGATCACAAGGGGCATGAAGAGCATGAAATAACCGTAAAATTATCTTCGGATTTTCTGAATCTGGCAAGTCATTTCCATTCTGAAAATCTTGCGCCTGTAAAAAAAAACAATGAGCATGGTATACCTGATTTGCCGGTGGAAACGCTGCGGGTAATAGAACTCAAAGCCCATAATCTGCAGTCACAGTACGATACCTATATTCAGAATACGCCAACGGAACGCCTTGATCTTGAACTTGTATCCCTGCGCGGGCATATAACAATTATTTTT
>DNNS01000102.1 GCA_003497555.1 Spirochaetia bacterium | reverse complement strand
GCTGACGGAAAAACTTATGATTACGAATATGATGTTCTTGGACGAAGGGTAAAAAAGTCTCTCACGGAGGGCGCGGCGCTCACGGAGGAAATTTCGCTGTTGTTTGACGGTGATAATGCTTATCAGGAATATAGTTCAGCGGGAGAAAAGACCGCGGAGTACATGTTCTCAGGAAGAATTGATGAGCCGCTTCTCATGACAAAGGACGGGCAGGAATATACGTATCATCAGAATCATCTTGGTACGGTGATGGGGCTTTCGGGCGCGAATGAAAATCTTGTGAATGAATATGGGTACACTGCGTACGGGATGGATAGAGGTTCGGTAGTGACAGTAGAACAACCATACCGTTATACGGCTAGGGAAAATATCGGCGATACTGGATTATATTACAATAGATCACGTATTTATAATTCATCGGTCGGCAGATTTTTTAAGGAAGATGAAATTTTTTATGGAGCTAATTGGTATCATTATGTAAAAAATAATCCGTTGATCTATGTTGATCCTTATGGATTTAATGATATTCGGATTGCAACATGGGACGATTATCTTTTTTCTGGAATAGCTATTAGTTCAGGCTTTTTGGAAATAGTTGGGGGAATAGGTGCTGTGGGCTCTGGAATTGGAGCAGGGCTTGGAGTAGTAATGGTAACTCATGGAACTTTAAACATGATAGACGGATTTTCAGATTTATATGATTACACCAGAAATCATCCTGACAACGGAGTTGGGGCATTTGGCCAAATTCTAGATTGGTTTAATACAAGCGAAGATTTGCAATACGTTTCGACTTTTGTTGATTTAGGTTATGATTTATTTATGTTAAAACCAAATGCAAGCCTACAAAATTTAGATAATGCTTTACAGCATTGTTTAAGCCTTGCAAATTTAAGCACTATCGGAGATATATCTTCAGCGGTTGCAGGCATCAGATATTTTTATGATAATTATGTAAAAGAGACAGAACCCGAACAACCACCGGCGACTTGTGTGTCTTATTCTGAAACCGGGAGTTTAGGAGAATATTCAGAATCTTTTACAGAAATAAGTGGAACTACCGTTAATAATTATTCTATTGACAGTGGTAGCTCTTCGGGTTGTGATTATGGAGGATGTTGGACTGAAACATATAGCATTGAAGCTACAGAGACAATTACATCTTTTACAAAATATGAAAATATTTATATTGAATATTATACAAAAACTGGTGAGACTTGTAGTGATAACACTAGCTGGGAACAAATAACAACATGGACTGAAACTCAGGCTAACACTTATAGCTGGACAGAATCTGAAACAATTTTTACCTTAACTGTAAATAGGGAGTATACTAATTTTCCGGATCCTGAAATAGGGCCATTACCTCCACCCGAAGAATTACCGCCAAAGGTTGACCCAACATATGTTAAATTATTTAATAATTTATAGAAGAGAAATGAATGATTGATATTTTAATAATTTTTCTATCAGGCGTGTATTTTGTTTTTATCGGATTAAATAAAATCAAATTTAATAAATTAGAAAAAAATATTAAAAAAAGACAATGGTTGATTTTTTTTAGAACAATAGGAATTTTATTATTATTTGCCAGTATATGTCAGCTTATAATTAAAGCCATGTCCCCGTAGGAGTGAAGCCTGAACAAAACACATGAATTAATAATAATTTTCAATCCTACACGCATATTAATTTATATAAAAAAAAATATTATTATATTTTTGATATATATGTTATTAATACCTGCTGGACTTAAAAAGACAAATATTAGTTTTTATTATACACCAATTATTTTTTTTTTAATACTTATACCATATATCCTTATAGCTTTTTATTATATAATTATGGCAAAAAAAAAAATAATATTTGACATTAAGATGGGAAAAATAGAAATTAATTTTAAAGGAAATAAAAATTTATTTTTTCTAAGGGATATAAAAAAAATAAAATATTGTTGGAGCCGAAGTCAATTTGAACATATTCAGCTTCTTTTTTGGGATAGAAAAAAAATAAATATTAGTTGTTTAAGTGATAATTTTGATATTATAAAACAAAAGCTTCGTGAGTTAAAAATCTAAATAATTTTTAAGCATGTGACGTCATGCTGGCTTAAAGAAGTTATGAATTAAAGCAATCATACGCATCGTTAAAACGAGTGTGTGGTGTGGTCACTGTAAATCCGATCGAAGTGGCACAATTATGGACATATTCAGCCGCACTTACCGGGCCAGCGCGTTTACCGGAGCTTTCGGGGCCGACTTTTCAAGTCTGCTTGATATGAAAATAGTAAAACGCGGAGACAAGTATTATTTTAAAGACGCAGGCGGTTTCATAACCGAATTTAAGGAAATAAACGGCAAACTGGTATCGCGCTTCCGCGGGAATCTGTTTTTAAACAAAGAATCCAATAACACGTATAGAGTACGTGATTTCGCGGCCGGAAGGATATATTCATTTACAACATCCGGTTCGCTCAGCGCGGTATACAACCTTGACCTCAAGCGGCCGCTGGTAGTTCTTGCAGACGGCGTTAAATTCCCCGGCGGACAGATTATGCGTTTTGTGAAAAATGAACTGGGTCTGGTAACGCAGATCGCGGATTTTTCCAGGCGCGTTTATTCATACAGCTACAATGAGAACCTGTGTCTTACCAATGCGAAAACAGCAGACAGATATAATGAAGCATACGAATATGACGGTCTGGGCAGGCTCTGCGGCATTTCTTTCGGCAAGGAATCCCCGGAACATATCAGTGTGGAATACACCGGCGAGAGCCGCGAACTTTCACAGATAAAACGCATAAGCGGGCCCGGAGCGATAGAGCGCATTTTTACCTACCAGGAGACCACGGGCAGCGTGTACACAACGTATTACGGCAATGAACTGCTTGCCAAACCGTTTTCAGCGTAACAAGAAATCGGTAAATTTTTTCAGGATTATTACTCGCTGTTTAACATTGCGCAGTTTAGCAACAACGGTATTGTTTTAAAATACATCGAACTGCTTAAAACGTTATCGCTCGAAAACATAGAGTTTTCCATAAAAATACAAAACGCCGAAATATATCCTTACCGCCTAAACTGTTATTGCTACATGCCGGATATTACAGACTATATGAAAATAGTATTTTCTTCATATATATCTCCTCAAATCCTCATTTTTGTCTTTGATATTATTCTACTCAAAAACCTTAGTCAATAATTTTTATATTTTTGACATTTTATACTATTTAATTATAATTACTTCGGAGACTTTGTGGTGTTTTATCACATTATCTTTTTTTTATCCCCCTTAACTTTTCGCTCTTTAAATTCTTAATAATCCTTGCATAGTTCCTGTAATCATCTGATTCAAATTTCATTGATATCTGATTTAAGCCTTTATCAAGAATTACTTCCTGGGCATTCATGGTTAACTGGATAAACAGTTTTTCATTATTCTCTGCTTGGGTGGTATGCGTAAATGTTGTACTTGTATTGCTTTCTTTTTTTAGAAAAACCATTTTTTTCAGATCAGAATATTTTTTACTTTTAAGTTCTTCAAGGGTAATATCTTTTCCCAGTTCTAATTTGCCGCGAAGCAATAATCTAAATTTCTTTTCACCGATTTGCAGAACATCTTTTTCATAGTCAAGCTGGTATTTTTCTGCATAAGTGATGATATTTAATTTGTCGTAAATGCTTGAAATATGCATGTTTATTCTTTCGGTGATTTGAAGTTTTACGATGTATTCTTTAATTGAGTTAAATCCTTTAATTTTATACAGCCCTTTTTTTTCAATAACATGAAGAGCCATTAGAATTTTAACCTTGCCGCTGCTGATATTTTCGACTCTGAGCTTGTTTTTTTCTTCGTATTTCTTCAGTTCTTCTTCCCGGTCCTGCAGCTCATTCTGAGCCGGTCTGGCAATTATTTTAAATTTATCGTTTTCTATATCTGTAGTGATTTTAATTTTTCCGGCTAATTGATCAGTAACCATTTTTAAGGCTTCTCTCATTTTTTTATTCATTTCAGTATCCTTAATATTTCTTTCATGTATTTCTGCATATCCTGATAAAGATTATTGGTTTTATTGAAATTTGTTTTGGTGGTAATATATTTGTCTATAATCTGCGCATAGCGGATTTTTATTTTATGCAGGATTTTATCGTCATTCTGTTTTTTTATATTTTCATAGAATGTATTGTAGTATTCATTATTTTGCCAGCAGCCGCGTCATTTCTCCGGACATTTTCAGTGAACCTCCCTCAAAACTGTGCGTTGCTTCCGGTATAATCACCAAAGCCTTTTTTTTTGACGGTATGGCCGCATAGGCAGAAAAAACGCTTGAGGGAGGACAGGTTGTGTCATTAAAACCCACACCAACAGCAATGGGGACATTAATAAAACGCGTAAAATTTACTGCATCATAATAACGGCTTGTTTCCCTGATTTTTTCCATCTCGGATATGTTTGTTATCTGCGATAATAACCTTGGCCATCCGGCGCAGCGACCGTTAAATCCCCCTGTATGATCACAAAGCGCAGGCACTGAAGCCTGGATAGAGGTAATACGCCTGTCGAGCCCTCCTAATATAAGCGAAAGCGCTCCGCCCTGGCTGCCGCCCCTGACCGAAATTTTGTTTGTATCCGCGTTAGGCATGGCAGTAAGAATATCCAGCGCCCGGATACAGCCGAGAATTACCCGCCGGTAATAAAAATCATTACGGTTGGTTTTGCCAAAATGAGGATATCCGTTAAGTGTGGTAAGTGCGAGTTTCTGATAGTATTCATTCTCTCTGTTAACCGGTATACCGTGTATACCCACTGAAAGTACAATTGCTGACGGATTATTTGCCGGCTTGTATGGTCTCACGCCTGCCCCCGGAACCTGCAGAATTACTTCATATTTACCGGGCTTTACCGGGCAGCTTAAGGCTCCGTAAAATCTTGTATTGTTGATATTCTGGAAACTGATATATTCATTTTTTGCCTCTGGACCGGTATCACCCTCAGCTTCCACACGCATATCAATTTTTAATTTACGCATTTTTGCAATTTCCTCCTGCCAGAAATCCAGAAAATCTTCAGGCAGAGTCTGGGTGGGTTGAATCTGCCCCGGATCAACTCCTGCTGTTGCCGTGGCTTTACCTATGGAAATGCCGCTGATTTTCGCTGCAGCAGTACAGCGGATAAAGCCAGCCATATCTGCAGGACAAACATGGCTGGCAAAGCCATTTTGCATTTTTAAACCCAAATTAGTAATGACATATGAAGGATCTTCGCGAGTGACGAGAATATCAATATCTCCGGAAAAGGCTTTTCCCTTGTTAGTGGCAAATATATTAAATACAATTTTGTCTCCTTTTGTGTAAATGGCATCGGTATGATCCGGTTTTAAAATAATAAACGCCTGTGCGTTTTTTGCATCCTCGTAGATAGAAAAGGCGCTGCCTAACGATTTTTGATCGGAAATATCGCTGGATGCAGCCAGTTTCCAGCCTGCGCTTCCGCCGCGTACCATAACACCCAGTACATGTTTGCCGGGTTTCAGGGTCACGGCAAAAACATGATCAGTAATGGAATATTCTCCCTTGCCGTTGCCCTTTTTCAGAGTATCAAAGACCGGTTCTCCATCAAGATACCATTCCATCCACCAGTCTGCTCCGGCGCCTGTATACAGAATACCGCCGCCGGTACAGATGAATTCTTTAAAGCAATAAACCATGCTCGAAACCTGGTATGCACTGCCCGGATTTTTATTCTGCGCCTGATAAAATATTTTCCAGAAGTCAAGAATATGATCATCGGCAGTAATAATAATTCCTTTATATTGCCGGTTATTTATTATCAGCTCAGAGGGAATTGTCTGCAATTTTTGCAGTTCTTCTTTAGGTATCTGATTTTCAGAAGGAGGCACTGGACCGAATAAATGCCAGGTATTTTCCTGTGAGTATTGTGCAGGATTTTCAGCGGGAAAAATAATCCCGGTATAGATAACAAGAATCAGAAATAATGGAATTAAATATTTTTTATTCATAGGCTCTCCCTGGAAAATACCGTCTTA
>DNNS01000689.1 GCA_003497555.1 Spirochaetia bacterium | reverse complement strand
GGGCTGGGTAATTTTCCGCAGCACCCTGATGCTCGCGTTTATTCAGCTCTACGGCGGATTTGTCTGGGCCGGTTTTAATCTCGCTACGGCCAATTTTATTTTTGATGCTGTGCAGAAAAAAAATATTCCGAAAATTTCAGCTTATTTCAATTCTTTCAACAACCTTTTTGCGTTTATCGGGTCCATCAGCGGCGGCAGCGCCATTTATTTTTTAAGCAATTCGCAGATTCTGGTTAAATATAATTTTTCTCCCTGGGCAGGATTGTTTCTGATTTCATGCCTGATCAGGCTGGTACTGCCGATTTTTTTTATCGGAAAATTCAGGGAAGTTCGGCCTGTGGAAGTGTCGCCCCCGGCCGGATATTTTTATCTTTACCGTCCGGCTATGAATATGATTAACAGTTTTGCCTGGATATCCGCCCGTTTTAAAAAACTGCAGCCGGGCGCAGATTCAAAATGAATACCGGCTGCGCAGTGCATCCGGAAATTACGGCTCCGGCCGGAAGTTTTGATGCGGCCGTAAAGGCTTTTGAAGCCGGCGCCGAATCCGTGTACTTCGGGCTAAAGCGTTTTTCCGCCCGCAGTCAGGCAAAAAACTTTTCTCATGACGATTTCAGACGGTTGTCAGACCTGGCCGGCAAACTGCAAAAAAAAATATACCTGGCTGTCAATACTCTTGTTAAAGAAACGGAACTGGAAGAAGCCTACAGCGAAATAACTTTTTGCCGTTCTTTCGGAATCAATGCCGTAATCATTCAGGATATAGGACTTGCGGATTTAATACACGCAAAATACCCGGATCTGCCGCTGCATGCTTCAACCCAGACTGTCTGTTCAGACACCTCGGCGCTTATTCATTTAAAGAAAGCCGGTTTCTGCCGGGCGGTCTTGCCAAGGGAAAGTACTGTCAGGACAATTATAGAAACCGACAAAGCTATTCCGGATATGGAACTTGAAGTATTTATTCACGGCGCGCTTTGTTACAGTGTTTCCGGTTTATGTCTGGCTTCCGGATTATTAATCGGCCGATCCGGAAACCGCGGGGAATGCGCGCAGCTCTGCCGCAATTATTATACGGATGAAGATTCCGGGATAACTAATTTCCCGCTTTCCTGCCGTGATCTTTTTACCGGAGACCGGATTCAGCAGCTTGCCGCCGCCGGGGTAAAGAGCCTTAAAATCGAAGGCCGCATGAAATCTCCTGAATATGTATTTCATACCGTGCGTTATTACCGCGAACTTCTGGATCGCGGTTTCAGCAACAGGCCGGAAGCGCATAAATCTTATTTCCATAATCTGCGCCTGTGTTTTGCCAGGGAATTTACCGGAGGATTTTTAAGCGGTCAGGAAGCGGATATTCTGCAGACGGATTTTCCGGGACACACCGGTATAATACTCGGCAACTGCCTGAAAACAGCCGGAAATAATTTTACGGTAAAAACAAACACCGGCCTGGCAGTGCGGGACGGCATATTGTTTTTCCGGGCCAGCGGGGAGCCAGTTATGCAGTCGGTCAGAAAACTGGAAATCGGTTGCCGTCCGGTTTATGAAGCAGCCGACGGCACAGAATGCCGGGTATTCGCCGATCAATTACCTGCGCCGGGCGATAAAATATTTTTAATATCAAGACGCGCCCTGGATTTAGCCGAAACCAATCCTCTTTCCCTGCCCATGGCGAAAATAAAAATCAGAATTAAAGCCGCAGCCGTAATTTTGCCTGATCAGGCGGAAAATTTATCTGTTACTCTGTCAGCAGCCTGGCAGGATGAAAAAATTCATAGGAAAATGCTGTGCAGAGCCGAACCGTCCCGCAAAGATGATTTTACAATAAAACTCAAAAGTCTGCTGCAGGAATCAGGCAGCTCTCTGTTTACTCCGGAGCAGATTGAAATCAGTAAAAATTATTTTTATGATCAGGCCTGGTTTGTTTTACCGGCGGAATTAAAAAAATTAAAAAATGAATTCTATAAAAAACTTGATCTGCTTTTTACTTTCATCCCCAAGCTCCCGGGGCCGCAAATTGTTTCCGCAGAAAAAAATCCGTCTGTCCGGTTTTCAGCTCTTCTCGGCAAGCGTTCCGCTCTAGGCGCTTTACTGCCCGGCAGCGTGTTTTTTCCTTTCTGGCTCGCGGACCTTCCGGCAGAGACATTTTACCGCTCCTGCGGCGCTTGTTCGGCTTATGTACTGCCCCTGGCGCCGTTTTATGAAACCGGCCGGTATATAAAATCATTATTATCACTGCTTGACGAAAATCCCGGAAAAGATTTTCTAATCGGGCTTAATTCATTTTCACATCTTGAGATTGTTCCGCAGCTGGCGCACCGGCATAATCTGCATTATTTCACTGATTTTTTTTTATATACAGCCAATTCCTTTTCCATGGAGTACATGAAAAAAAACATTCCGCAGTTGTCTGCGGTTTTTTACTGGCCGGAAGGAAGCAGCCGCGACTTTGATATGCTTGCATCCGGCTGCCAAGCCGGTGTTCCCCTGCTTAAATGCGACCCGGCTTTTAGTCCGCCGCTCTTTATCAGTAA
>DNNS01000755.1 GCA_003497555.1 Spirochaetia bacterium | reverse complement strand
AACCCGTCAAACCAGTAGCATGCGCCGGCAGTGCTGCAGTCTATACGCACTGCATAACTTTTTATTTCATTACCGGCAGGTATGGTATATTCAAGTTCAATCTTCTGCCATTTCTTCAGGGCAAAATATTCTTTTTTACCATAAGTGTGTTTGCCGTCAAGATGCATGATAATAAATGCTTTACCTGCTGCATTGTCCATATCGGATTTCACCCAGCAGTGGAGCCGGTAACGTTTACCCGGTTCAAAGTTTTTTAAAAGATGGCAGCTGAGGGTGACGCTGTAATCCTTGTTGGTTACCTGTCTTAAATCTATCATAAGAGAAACATGGCCTTCCCTGAAATCCGAATTGTTATCAAGCTCAAATTTATAATGTGCATCATTTATTGGTTTTTCATCCGTGATCGACAGGTAAAATCCCTTTTCAGGATCAGAAAATGACGTATACAGGCGATCTCCGCGTTTTTCCTGTGTGATTTTCTGGGTTTTAATGTTTACTTCAAAATCAGGCACCTTGAGCATGTTTTCCCCGGAGTAAACAATTACCAGGGTACAAAGCAAGATCAATAAAACGGATTTACAGATTTTCATTTTTTTCTCCTGCTTTATTTTGTCAGAATTATGGTACTGAAATCTCCGGGAGCCTTTGGCGTTTGCCCGATACCCGGAGTAATTTCCAGCCAGCCGGTTCTTCCCTGGCCGTCATTATTGTTAATAATCAGGTTCCAGTTCATGGTATTTCCCTCTTTGAGACTGAAGGGAGAAAGCCAGTTCGGCAGAATATGTATTTCATAAACAGTGTCCGTACCTTTTCTTTTTATGGAAACCGGCATACCGGTAAGTCCTGTTTTTTTTCCGGTAAACCCGTCATAACCCGGGCTGGAAACCGTAAAACAAAATACCTGCGGGCCTTTGGGGGTAAGAGAAATACCGTATTCAAAATCATCATCCCGGTATCCCAGAGTTCCGCCGTTCTGCAGGGTATCAAAGGCAAGCTGCAGGGAATCTCCCTTCCACATTGCCGATTCTTCCCAATCCTGGGAAAATACCGGATCGGAAACAACCGCCAGAATATATAACCCTTCCTCGTTCCAGGCGGTTCCGATTCGCGCTGAAAATTTTTCCGGTATATCGGTTCCTGTTTTGTCTGATTTGGCGTAATTATCCTTTTCCAGGCTGATGGCAGAAATATCTTTCCAGTCGGAGATTTCGCCGTCAATAAGAATACCCTTTCGGTAGGGGCAAAAATGCGCTTTGAGCTTAACAGGCGTTATTCCCCATTCTTCTTCGCTTTCTAAAACAGTCCGTATAATAAAATCCAGCGGTTTTTTGATGCTGAAAGGGCGCTTTAGCCTGCAGGCAATATTTATATTACTGCCTCTTGGTATACCCGGAAAAAAAATTTCCTGGGGAAGAATTTCTTCCCGGTCTTTGCCGGCAAATGTTATTTTCCCGCTGATGGTCTGTCCGCCGGTATTTTTTACGGTTATACCGATGCTTTCTCCGGAATTAACCCTGTATCCGGTTTCTGCTGGAAACCCTATGCCGGAAGGAGCGCTTTTTTCCAGGGAAGCTGTAATTTCTTTTTCGTCCCCCTGAAAATGAAGATAGGCAGGAACGGTTTTAATAGCAATATTATATCCTGATGTTTTTTTTTCAGCAGATACCCGGTTTCCCATTATATCAAAACAGCCAAGGTTTCCCTTGAAAGGAATTAAAAGCGATGCTGCTTTTTCATGCTTTTCATTTTTTATCCATATAGGCGCAATATATTCATTTTCTTTTTTAAATAAATAACAGCGCAGGGAATCGGCAATAAATATTTCCCTGACCGGATAAGCATGTAAAAGCCTGTCCTGAAGAGCTTTAAGGGCGGGAAGTACCGGCTGGGCAACCGGCATACAATTGTTTCCGGGATTACCGCACATATATACAGTATAAACAGTACCGCCGGTATTCTGCAGTTTCCCGTCAAAAAGAATAAAATAATCAAGGCGGTTGGCATAACCGATAATAACAGATTTGACATTTCGTTCCGCAAGAGTCCGCTGCCAGCTGCTGATTTCCCAATGCGGAGTAATTGACTCCTGCAGCCAGTTCCCCTCGCTTTGTATCAGCTGCCGCTTGCCATTGCCGTACCTGTCCATACTGGCATGCATGCTGCGCAGTTGTGCCTGAAAATCCGGGTTATCAGGACCTATTTTATAAGAATGAAAACTTACAGCATCAAGATTACCTGCGCCGCCTGCAAGTACCGCATCAATCCAGGACAAAGTCATGCCGGCAATGGCAGGTCCGGCAACTTTAATACGAGGATCAATATTTTTCAGGACTGCAGAAGCGCTATTGAGCAGATTAACATATCCGCCGGTAGTAACATCTTCATGAGTTTGGGTATAAGTATTTTTTATTCTTCCGCCCCAGATGTTCGGCTCATTTAATATTTCCAGATAATCAAAAAGCGTTTCGTGTCCTTTCACAATATCATTTACCACCGTGGAAAACAACCGGGGATCCTTAGGCAGCAGCCATTCATTTTTTATTTCTTCGGTCACTGCCTTGTTTATTACCACATAAGTTTTTATTCCCGCTTTTTTAACCATTTCGAGCGAGATATAAGTATCTTTAAAAAATTCTTCTGTATAAGTATGTTTGTTCATCCAGAAACGCATTATCCCCATACCGTAGGTTTTACTCGTTTTCACCAGAATGTCCGTACTGCCGATAATATTCAGATTTTTAAGAAGATTGTTTTTAAGAGAATATTCTCCTGTATTATGGCTTGAATCGATTCCAATGCCTCTTCCATCCCTGTATTTTTGGGAAAAAGGTTCAACACAGTTAATACGCACACCATGTCTAATTTTATTATTGCCTGTTACAGCGGTAAAAATTATTGTCAGGGGTCCGGCAGTATTAACCGGTATGGTGACAGGATACTTTTTACATTCAGCAGGCGCCAGTGACAGATTTCCCGATGATGATCCGGCAATTTCCTGATTATTATAATCGAAAATTTTATAGCCAAGCGCAAGATTCACCTGGTCTTTTTTATTATTTTCTATTTCCAGAACTATATCGGCTTTTTCTCCCGGCCGGTATTCAAAAGTATCCCTGTCCGGCTGCCCCCGGATGAAAATATCTTCATCGCGATAAAGCGGCGGAACCGCACCTGAACCGGCTTGTACGCAATCCACCCAATATTCAGCTTCATCGGCCGGAACAACACGCGGCAGCATTTTTACTGTTCCGGTATCCGGGTTCGCATCGGAAAATCCTCCTAATGCGGAAATTTCCGTATCTTTTTGAAGGCGCAGCCCGTGGCTGTTTATTATCATGGTATATTGCTGCCAGTTTTTTGTAAGCTTTACGGTTTTAATATAAGCGGATCCGCTTGAGCGGTAAAACGTCAGGCGCAGTCCCGCATTGTCCTTTGACGCTTTTGCGTATAATGATATGTAATAGGGCTTGCCGGTTTCCATTTCTACAGGATTAAAAAACAAATCAAGAAAACCTTCTTTTTTATAATCAATATTAAAACTATGTCTGCTGTTATATCCTTCATCAGCTATGCGCCATTCATGGGCCTGCCAGAAACTTACCGGTTTCCCCGAATACACCGGGATTCTTCCTGTCATATACCAGCCCCGTTCAGCGCCGCCGTTGATTATAATATTTTGTGAAAACCCGGTTGTTAAAAAATAAAATACGCTTAATACCAATATTACGAATCTATTTTTCAACTTAAACATAACAGCTCCTCTATTAATAGACATTTAATATATTAATTATAAACATTTTTTTACATTTTGTCAAGTAAATAAGGCGCCGAATTTATTTCTTGGGTAAACAAAACAGTAAAGTATATTTTTGATAAAATGCTAAAAATAAGGTAACTACTCAGATTTTAAAATTTTTTTTGCTTAAATTTTAAAAAATTTACCACGAAAAGAACGGAAGTCACGAAAAAATATAGTAAAACATATGTTTTTTTTTTCGTGTGTTTCGTGGTAGAATTTAAATTTAAAATCTGATCATATATAAAATAAGCAATTCGTCACCTTTTAAATTTTTAATAAAAACTTGGCAAAGACGATGATGGTTTTGAATAATCGTAACTTTCCAGTTAAACAAAGCATATTAAATGATTTCGCGCAGAGGGCGCAGAGCCCGCAGAGGTCTGTTTTTAAATTTGATATGATTCCAGATGTACTCAATGGTTTATTATTATTCATAACATTTCTCACTTGCAAATTCCCAGTTTTTTAAAAGGGGAATTTCTTGAGGAAATTGACCAATTTGTTTAAAAAACGGCACTATTTTTATGCCTTTTATCGTAGTAAAAACCATAAAACAAAAAACTGGGACATTGTAAGACATTTCTCACTCTTGATTTTAATTGTTTTTTACTTTATTTTTAATATAAGCGATATCAGCAGAGTAATCACAATAAAAAACTCTGCG
>DNNS01000751.1 GCA_003497555.1 Spirochaetia bacterium | reverse complement strand
CTCCTCATTTGTAAACATAGACTGTCCATACCGCAGAGCATAATAGGTCAAATGGTTTTCGGCGTATAGGGTGAAGGCTTCAGCACAGCGCAGCAGCCGGCCGAGACTGCTCCGATTAGCGGGTTGAATAACAGCTGAAAAGGATAATTCCAGGGCGCTATAATGAGCGCCAAACCCAATGGCTCATAAATTATTTTTCCCGCTGAAGGCAGTAAATACCAGGGAGTGCGCACCTTTTCAGGTTTTGCCCAGGAGCGTAAATGTCTGATATGATTATTAATTTCCTGCAGCACAATGCTGATTTCTGTAAGATATGCTTCTTCTTTAGACTTGTGTAAATCTTCATAAAGAGCTGACGATATTTTTTCTTCGAACTTTATAATAGTGGACTTTAAAATTTTCNNCTCATTAAGAGATGCTTCATTAATAGTGGACTTTAAAATTTTCAGCTGTTTAATTCTGAAATCGATATTTTTAGTTTCGCCGGAAGAAAAATAATTTCGTTGCCCGGAAAGCAGATTCTTTATAACTTGTTCAGATGTATCTGACATGGCTTTATTAATATAAAGTTCTTGTCATGATAAAAAAATTATACTTCGTTCGCTGACAAAAACCAAACCAAAACTCCTAAAAGATTCATTAATTCCTGAAAAATTCATTAACTGCCTGTTGATAAGTTTCCAGGGTCGCGGATTTTAGAATTTTTTTTAATCCTTTTTTGCGTTCGGGAAAAGTTGCTGCAAAATATTCCCAGTAAGGTTTCATTTTGTTTAAAATATGCGATGAACCGCTTAAGCGCATGCTATTAATTTGAAAAAGTCTGCCGTGCAGTAATTCCAAAGCGCTGCGGATTTCGTTTTCCGATGTCTTTACTCCGGTTTTTATTTCCTTTATCAGCAAGGGATTGGAAATTAATCCCCTGCCCAGCAGCCAGCGGTTTATTAATGGAAATTTCTCCGTCAGGGTTTGAAATTGTTCGAGAGAAAAAATATTACCGTTATAACAAACCGGGGAATTTAATTGTTTGGAAAACTCTTCAAATATTCCGTTATCAATTTCGCCTTTAAACATTTGCGCTGCTGTGCGTCCATGAATAATTACCTCGCTTAAGGGATAGCGATTAAGCACTGGTACCAGCGCTTTCCAATCGTTTTTACTGTTCAGACCGATTCGCATTTTAACGGAAATTTTCAGGCGGGTTTTGGAAAACAAATCATTAAGCAGCCGGTCAATTTTATCCGGATNNCGGCGCCCATATTTTTTTTAGTAACCATAGTGAAGGGGCAGCCCAGATTCAGGTTAATTTCAGAGTAACCCATACTTTGAATTTCGTCCAGGATGATTTTAATTTCCCCGGCATCGTTACCCAATATTTGTGGAATTAATCTCAAGTCAGTGTTTTTTTCCGGTAAGACATCACTATACACACGCTTATCGGGCTTGTGACTATGTAAATATGGAGAAAATGCAGCAGCAGGTTTTTCAAAGATCGCAACGAAAGAATTTCTAAAAGCATAATCGGTAAAGCCCCGTAACGGGGCCATATAAATCAAATGCCTGGAGATGTTTAAATTTTCGCTCATAAGAAATTTATTTTCCCATCAGCATAAATTCCGCAATAGAAATTGCTTTATTTAAATTTGTTTTACTTGCCAAAGAAAAAAACCGAGCATAAAATTACCGGGATTAATTGCGATCAGAAATGATTTTAACTACATTCGCTCCAGCGGTAAAGCAGTCTTACGGCAGGCGGATGCCGTTTGTCAGAAAAAAATTTTGTTTTTATCATGGCGGTAATTGTAATCAGGCGTACGGCTGCAGATAAAAATTTATCGCGCCAGGTAATATTGCGAATCTCTTTTTTAACTGTGCCTATTAATTCTCTGGTGGTTTTATTAAAAGCCAGCATGCGGATTGAGGACAGAAACGGTTTGATTTTATCCAATAATTTTTTATAAACCAGGCTGCATTTTTGCACTGCCGAATCAGCATGGCTGCGGCAATAGTTAAATCCGTCCAGATTGGTTTTAATCATTCTGGCAAAGGAAGCGCCGTTAACGGCATATTCCCGGGCAAAGGCTTTCTTGAGATAATTGCTGCTCTCGCGCCTGGTAAAGGAAGGATGATGAAACCAGATTTTATCCTGACCGTGCTGTTCTTCAAACGGTATTCCGGTAAATAATTTTCCGGCTTCCAGGTAATTTTTATAAAGAGTTGTTCCGGGAATCGGCCCTAACTGCATATACTGAACGTAATCACTGTTCAGCTCAATGGCAAAATCAATATCTTCCCAGATGCTCGTCTTGTCGTGTTGTTCGGAAAAAAGAATAACCGAGGTCATAACGCTTATTCCCCTGCGGCGCAGCTCCCTTACCAGCTGTACAAAATCTACTCCGGCATTTTTTTCATAAACTTCTTTTTTGGACTCCACTCCCATCCAGATGAAAGTTACTCCAAGCCGTAAAAGAAAATCCAGACTTGGAAATTTTGCCAGGGTTTCAGCCGAGCTGAAAATCCCGAAAGTAAAAAAGCGTCTGTTTTTTTCCATCAGAGCGGCCAGCTCCATGGCACGTTCCGGCATTTTTAAAAAATTTTCATCTAATACGCCGAAATCCCTTATATTCATTTCGTCTTCATAACGGCAGCAGAGATCATAAATATCCTGCCCGCTTTTTAGATAAGGAGTATATTCCCCGAAGAAGTGCGAAGTGGCGCAGAACCGGCATTTATTGGCGCAGCCTACTCCGGGAATAATTACTCCGGACTCATCGGGAATTGTTACTCCCATGATTTTTTTATTATAGGAACTGTTAATCAGGGGATGAATTATCGGCCGCCCGGTATCTTCACCCAGCAGGGAACGTAAAAAAAAGAGGCCTTCGCCGCGGCAGATGTGATCATGTTCAATAAGATTTTCCAGATCAGGCACATTGGTGCCGTGGCCCCCTAAAATTATGCGGGTAGCGGGTGCGAGTTTACGCACCAGGCCGGCCATTTCTTTTGCTTTGGCAAAATTGGGGATAATGAAGCTGATGCCTACATAATCATAATTTTTTTTTATTTCCTTTTTAAAAGCGTCAAGATCGGGAAAATCCAGAACAGTGGCCGGAGTAAGAATATTTTCAGCCAGGAAATAAAGACCGAAACTCGGATGATGAAACCGGAAAGAAAATATTCCCTGTTCCCTAGTAACCTGGTTATGAAATAATTCCATTTTGTTTTCCGCCCGGCCGAAACGGTCGTTAACGCCGAATGGCCCAAAAACAGAAGTGAGGAGTAAACGCATAAATATCCTTTTTTATAAATTAGTCAGGAATTGCTTGTTGACAGGCGGCACATACTGATCACCTGCAATACCCAATTTTGCCACGCCCAAAGTGTGCCGCTATAAGAATAGCATAGAAATTGATTAATAACAAAACAAAAAAAGCGGAGGATTGTAAAAAGTCCCTGTTTTCTGCCTTGAATGGTAATATTTATCTTACAAATTCCCGCTTATTATTTTTTTGCAAAACAGGAATTTGTAAGGCGACCAAGGCAACATAGTACTTTTGTATTACCATTTTGCTGTAAAATAAAAAACGTATCCGCTCAGATTGTTAAATTAAATGAAAAAAGAAAAAATTTAACCGCTAATATACGCGAATACTCACTAATTTTATTCACGTGCATTCGCGGTTTCAAAAATTTTTTAAGTAAAAATTTTAAAATCTGAGTTGATACTAAAAAACTTAGTGTTGTAATTGAATATTTACAAAGAACATTGAAATATTTGCAAAGTATTTTAATACGATTACATATATAATTCATATTAAAGGGTGGAAATTTAAAATAATCGTTGCATTATGGAAAGGCAGGTATTTCGTTTACCATTTAAAAAGAGTGAGTGGAGTAAACAGCCATTTGCGGCAGATAAAAATTGCCCTATAGTAGAGTTATATTTTATGAAAATTATCAAATTTTGTAATGAGTTAAATTTTTATGAAAACGTTTTCAAAAAATACCAAAGAAGACACCTATTTTTAAAATACAATATACAAAAACCGAATGCTGTTTGGGGGAAAATATGAAGCACATTTTGATTTTACTATTTTTTTTACTTAATCTGCAAATTAGTTCAGCAACTTTCTATTATCTGGATGCTGCTGGAGGCAATGATACCAATAGCGGATTATCGCCAACCGCCTCGTGGAAAACTCTTGATAAACTAAACAATACTGCATTATTACCCGGGGATAAAGTACTTTTCAAACGGGGAGAAAAGTGGCGGGGACAAATTATTTCCAGATCAGGATCGGAAACAGGCGGTGTTGTGACTTACAGTGATTATGGACCTGTTTTTTTGCCAAAACCGCTTCTTCTGGGATCTACTGAACGAAACAGCAGCTCAGACTGGATTAATCAGGGAAATAATATCTGGCTAAGCGCACCCTCATTGGATAATGCGGTTCCTACAGGTTCACAACTTCTATTTAATCCTTCTTTTGATGTTAATATCCAGGGATGGGGATTATATTATGCCAGTCCCGCCAGCGGAAGCGGCGGAAGAACAACCGGGCTATATGACACAAGTCCAGCCTGTTATAGCAATCGCTGCGTTTCTATGGGAACCGCCGGGAGTCAAATACAGTTTTATACAACCAGCAATATTACTATTTCCTCAGGGAAGTACTATTTGCTTAGTTTCCGCGCCCGCTGCACACAGACATTTACTGTCGGTGCTGTAAAATTGCAAAAAAAAGTAAGTCCATATACCGATTATGGCATATGCTACGAAGGTGTACAACCGCAGATTACTACAGCATGGACTACTCATAAGATGTTATGCAAGGCAATTACTTCTGCTGCAGATGCCAGAATTACCTTTTATCTGGGTGCATCTTTACCAGCCGGAGCGATTCTATATATTGACTCATTAAGCTTTACCCGCTGTGAGCTTCCTGATGGCCGTCTGCCGCTCGATATTGATATTGGTAATATCATTTTCAATGAGGGAGAATCTTGCGGCTCTAAAGTATGGTCTAAGGCTGAATTAGACGTTAATAAAAGCAGCAGTTCCCCGATCTGGATCCAGGAGCAAAAACAGGGGCGTTTCTGGTATGATACCAATCATTATTGTGTGTATATTTATTCAACCGGCAATCCGGCGCTTTATTACCGAAACATTGAACTGGCACGCAAGGATTATATTTTTAATCAGGGATCAAAAAATTATATATTATATGAAAATCTTCATATGCGTTATGGCGGATCTTTTGCTTTTGCTGGCGGTTCCACTCATCATATCAGTATCCGCAGTTGCGATATGTCTTTTATTGGCGGAGCACTGCAATATATGCGCGATTTGGGAGGGGGGAATTACCAGCCGGTACGATATGGAAATGCGGTTGAGTTTTGGGCCAATGCCCATGATAATCTGGTGGAGAACTGCAAAATCTGGGAAGTATATGATGCGGGCTTGACCGATCAGGGAGGCTCGAATTCCATTCAGTACAATCTTTATTACCGCAATAATATTGTTTGGAACTGCGAATATGCATATGAATTTTTTTTGGGCGAGAATTCGCTGGCATCGAATATATATGTCGAAAACAATACATTTGCGAATTCCGGCTATGGTTTTGGACATTTTCAGAGAACTGACAGCCAGAATGGAAGATTACTGAGAATTTCACGAAATCTTGGAATAACCAAAGATTTTTATGTTCGAAATAATATTCTTGCTTATGCCACAGAAAGCTGCCTAAACGTGAACGTTACTTTTCCAGTATCTCTGGACTACAATATTTATTACCAAAATACGGGAAATATTGTTGATTGGCAGGGTATAACCTATACCATGGACTCTTTCTCACAATACACCAATAACCTAAAACAGGATATTCATTCCCTGGCGGCTAATCCCCAGTTTATTGATTTTACCAATAAAGATTTTCATATTACCGCAGTATCATCGGCTGTGGATCGGGGAATAAACAGCGGTTTTCCTGCGGATTACGCAGGTCAGTTCAGGCCTATCGGCAGAGTATACGATATTGGCGCCTATGAATATGATTACATTTTGTCATCCAGGGGTCTTTTGCATTATTGGAAACTGGAGGAAGCCATTGGCAGTAATGTCTATGATAACTATAACGTTGTCAAAGGTTTATCTTTTAATACAAT
>DNNS01000190.1 GCA_003497555.1 Spirochaetia bacterium | reverse complement strand
CGGCAAAATCATTGCTTTTAGGGATAAAAGCAAAATTTATACGCGAGCGTGGTGGAATTGGCAGACACGCCAGACTTAGGATCTGGTGCTTACGGCTTGAGAGTTCGAGTCTCTCCGCTCGCAAACAACATCAGGAGGCTCCTATGCCCGGTCTTAAATTACGGCTAATCTTGTACTGGCTGCTATGTTGCTCATTGTTTATGCGGTAATAGCTGCAAGCCGGCGGCTTTTCGGTATAGGACGCACTTTTTTTTATTTATCCTGAAAGCGATTTAAGCAGATAATCAAGGCTTTTTTTCCCTGTATCTTCGCGCGGCTTCAGATTATCGGTAAATACATACCGGCCGTAATTTCTAATTATTAATTTATCAGGAATTTCCTGGAGAAAACGCGAAGGCTGCCGGGGAATAAATTTCCCCATGCGGCTGCGGCGGGCGCAGAACGTGAGAGTCAGGGTTTCAATGGCGCGGGTAAAAGCTACATAGCATAGTCTCCTTTCTTCTTCAAGTCCTTCTTCGCCGCTTCTGGCATGCGGAAGATACTCTTCTTCAAAACCGGCAATATATACATGTTTAAATTCCAGACCTTTGGCCGAGTGAATGGTAAGAAGATTTACAGCATCCCGGCTGTTTTCTTCATCTTGATCGGTCTGCAGCATCAGGCTCAACTTTAATAGATAATCAGACAAAGACGGTTTTTTGGATTTCTTGCAGTATTGATAAATACTGTCAATAAATTCATCGATATTCTGCAGTTTGATTTCCGTTTTTTTTTTGTCCGGAGTATCTTTTTCAATTTCAGCCTTGAAAGCTATTATATCTGTAAACTCGGCTAACAGACTGCCGATTTCTTTTCCCTGCATGGCCTGTCCGTAATTTTTTATCAGGGTGCAGAAATGCGAGATTTCAGAGAGTATAGCCGGTTCCAGTCCGGTTTCACGGGCGGATTCAAGAGCTGTAAACAAACCGCATTTTTTTTCAATTGCCAGAGCCTGCAGCCGCGCCAAAGCTGCCTGTCCGATTTTGCGTTTAGGATAATTGATAATACGCAGGAGTGACAGTTCGTCATCATTATTATTCATAAGTCTCAGATAGGCTAACAAGTCGCGAATTTCCTTGCGTTCGTAATAATCTGTTCCTCCCCAGACCTTATACGGTATTTTATTCCGGCGCAAGGCTTCTTCGATAATGCGGCTCTGGGCGCCGATGCGGAATAATACGGCAAAATCGCGGAAGCGCGCGCCTTCACTGCGTTTGAGACACATATTGCCTATAATAAGTTCTGCTTCTTTTTGGGGGTCTTCCGCTTCCATAGCTTCAAGCGGGGTTCCTTCGGCGCGGGCAGCTGTCAGATTTTTTGCCTTGCGTTTTTGATTGCAGGAAATTATGGCTCCGGCTGCCTGTAAGATTATTCCGCTGGAACGGTAATTGCAGTCAAGGTGCAGTACTTCTGCTTCCGGGAAGTCTTTTTCGAAAGCCAGATTTACTTTTTTTAATATNNATTGGTATCCTGATATTCATCAACCATGATATAGCGGTAACGATTTTGATATTTTTCCAGGATTTCCCTGTTTTGAAACAGCAGCGCCGTATAATAGAGCAGATCATCAAAGTCAACTGCACTGTGCGCTACCAGAAATCTCTGATAATGGGAATAAACTGCAGCAGCCGGGTGATCCGGAAATTCCGTCATGGCCTGTTCGGGACCAAGCAGCCGGTTTTTAAAAGCGCTTATGGAAACAAGCAGCTCGTCAGGGTCATAGGATGGATCTATGCCGTGTTCCTGCATAACATTATGCATGGCATCTTTCTGGTCGGCTGATGAATAGATTGTGAATTTTTTTTTAAAGCCGGCATGCAGGTGTTCGGCAGAAAGGACACGCAGGCAGAAAGAATGAAATGTGCAGATTAAAACTCCCCTGGCTTTTTCTCCGGCCAGATTTTTAATACGTTCTTTCATTTCGCTGGCAGCCTTGTTGGTAAAGGTAACGCACAGAATATTTGATGCCGGAATTCCCCCGGCCAGCATATAGGAAGTGCGAAAGGTAATAACCCGCGTTTTACCGGAGCCGGCTCCGGCAAGTATCAGAACCGGGCCCGAGGTTGAGGTTACTGCTTTTTTTTGAACAGGGGAAAGGTTCTCAAGCTGCATGAAAACCGAGTTGTCTGATGATTTGCATTTCAGCCGGAGTAAAATCACCGGTGACTTTGGTATGCTGAAATTCCCAGCGCTGGGGATAATTTTTACGCAGCAGATCAAAGTGTTTACCGCGTTCGGCCGGAGACAAATCGCAGGTTTTATAAAGCAATTCATGATCGGCTGACAGCTTGTAGCCGGCGGTAATAATTTGATCAAGGTTATATAAAAAACTTTTTTCTCTATGGTAATTAACCATGCGTTCGGTTTGCAGTTTTGACAAATCAGGCTTCCAGACCGGTTTGGTTTCAAGATATCTGCAGGCAGCCTGATAAATCATTTCCGTACCGTTAATTTTTCCATTCATGGAATACCCTGCAATGTGCGGTGTTCCCAGCCAGGCAGCGAGCATGGTTTCACGGCTGATAGCCGGCTCGTTATCCCAGACATCAAGTACGGCTTTTTTTACCTGTCCGGCTGCAAGAGCCGATCTTAAGGCTTTTTCGTTTGTTACCTGTCCCCGGGATGAATTGATAAACAGAATTGGCTTGGCAAAGCTGCTGAAAAAAGCATGGTCAGCCAGTCTGAAGGTCGGGTAGGGAGGACTTTTAGTCAGAGGAACATGCAGGGTAATAATATCCGCCTTTCCGGTTATTTCCAGCAGAGAGGAAAAATTATACTGTGCAGATTTTTCAGCCAGGGGAGGATCATATACCAGTACTTTAAGACCCAATGCGCGCATTTTTAATTCAACCTTGCTTCCGACATTTCCACAGCCGATTATACCGATCACTGTATTTTCCGGTCTGTAGTTTTCTTCAAGCAGATATTTAACTACAGCTGCCGTAATGTATTCTGATACTGAATTGGAATTACATCCCGGAGCCGAGGTAAAAGCGATACCATGTTTATCAAGATATTCTATATCGACATGATCAGTGCCGATTGTGGCTGTACCGACAAATTTTACAGGCGAACCTGCAAGCAGGGCTGCCCCGGTTTTAGTAATTGATCTGATAATCAGCAAATCGGTTTTTTTTATAATCTTGGGGTCTGGGCTGCGGCCGGGGAAAAGTATGGTTTCTCCGATTGTGGAAAAAGCTTCGCCAGCAAATGGAATGTTTTCATCGGCGTAGATTATCATTGGAGATAATCATATCATGATTTTTAAACTTATTAAATCAGCTTAAAAACTAGGGGGTATGCGTCTTTAGTACACAGGGGCGGGCTTTGTTGTTTTATTTACCCAAGAAATAAATT
>DNNS01000050.1 GCA_003497555.1 Spirochaetia bacterium | reverse complement strand
TAACGAAGCAATCCGATTTTGACGAATTCTGGGAAAGGAGCCTAAAGCAGCTTGCGGATGTACCTGTCAGCTACCGGCTTACACCTTACGAATATCCGGTAAGGGGGGTGAAGGTGTATCAAGTATCCTTCCCCGGGTTTAAAAATGCCAATATCGATGGATGGTTTGCAATACCGGAGGGTTCCGGCACGTATCCCGGATTAGTGTTATATCACGGGTATAATTGGGCTTTTGACGGAAACCTGCATGATACCGTCAATTGGGCGCTCAAAGGATATGCATCCCTCCAGATGCTTGTCCGCGGCCAGCAAGGGAAAAGTGTCGACAATATTATTTCATCCTCCGGATTCAATGCAGGCTGGATAACTAAAGGGATTCTCTCGCCTGAGGAATACTATTACCGGGCTGTATATATGGATGCAGTCCGTGCCGTCGAGGTACTGGCCGCAATGCCCCAGGTAGACAAAGCATATATCGGCCTTACCGGAGGAAGCCAGGNNGCGCTTTCGGGCATTCCCAGGATTGCGGTTGCAGAATACCCCGGCTTTTCAAATTTTGAACGTGCCATTGATATTACCCCCCAAGGTCCCTATTTTGAAATGATTGAATATTTTAGGAGAAATTCCGACCCCAAAATTGAAAAACAAGCGAAAGTAACGCTATCCTATTTCGATATCATGAACCTGGCCCCCCGGATTCAATGTCATACATGGATCGGTATCGGGCTTGTGGATGAATTGGTTCCTCCATCTACGGTTTTTGCGGTTTACAACCACCTTGTGTGTCCTAAGGAAATCTCAGTCCACCGTTATTTCGGGCATGAATATATACCTGCAACTGTAGAACCTAAACTGCAACTGTTTATGAAATTCCTACAGTCGCAATAAGATTGTTCAATTAGAAAAATAATTTAAGGATGAAATGAAGTAGCCAGTATATTTTCTGCTGTACAGCGGCAATCCTATTGTCTGTTCTTGCTAAAATTCTTACATTCTTCCCTTGCTGTTACTATCCAGGGAGCCCTTATAAACACTAAGGGAATATTCTCATGTGCTATTACAGGTATGGCGGCTGTCAAATTAAAACTATCCTGCTGACTGCCGTATGCATTTCTTTTTACCGATATATCCATTATTCCCAGATGAAATTTTGTTTTCACAACTATTTTTAAAGCTAATTCACGAAAACAAATCAATTATTCCGGAGTCGGGAAATGCGCAGTAGTATTTCTGCGCAGGGCCGCAGGTGAGATTCCCCTGTGTTTTTTAAATTCTCGGGAGAAATGAAAAGCATCATAAAAATGCAGACGCGCGGAAATTTCGTGTATCGGCAGGCGGGTGTTAACAAGATAAAAATATGCCAGTTCTATTTTTTTCCGCGCCGAATAAACATGCGGGCTCATACCTGTATACGTGCGAAAAAGACGAAACGCAGTAGATCGTCCGCAGGTCAGACGGGAAAATATTTTATCAATATTTATTTTTTGCTCAATATTTGTGTCAATAAATTTTTGAATCCCGAGCGCTTCATTGTTATTTCCGTATTTTTCTTCATGAAACCTTGCCGCTTCGATAATGATTTGATGGATAAGTGCGCACAGTTCACTTGAGGCTTTATCGCCACGCCGGGCAATCCGTAAACCCCGCCGGAAAAGATAATTTACCGGACATTTTGGAAAATGATAGACTGCAGCAATCCGGTAAGCAGATAAAAGTTCCCGGAATAAGTATCCCTGAACATTAAACCATATTTTATACAAGCGGATATTTTTTTGCGGGTAATATTCAAAATTACTGCCTGCAGGCAGTATATACATATCGCCTGCCCCGGGATAAAAGATCAGTCCATCAACGCGGAGAACAGCTTTACCGGCTATCACATATTCCAGTACTGATTTTGCTGAGGTGTTTCCGCTAATTATTTTACTTTCAGGCTGAAAATCAATTCCTGCCATACGGATTCCGAGTGGAAATTGTCCGCTGGACATTTCGGAAAAAGGAAACAATTTTTCTTTCATTGTTTTGTACAATTATACATGTTTTTTAGCGTTTTTTCCATTGCATTGTGCCGAAAAACAGACTATTATCAATTAGTTAATCTGACGAAGGAGTAACTTATGCCCCTGATTATTTTTTGTTGTTTATTATTGTCTGTCATTTTATTTCCGCAAACCGTTCCGGATTTTAAATTTAAAAGACTCTCTGCCATTCCAACAGGCGGCAATTTCATAAAAGGAAAAATGGCAATCATTTATAAAAACGAGAAATCCGGTCGCCGCAAAATTCTCTGTTTTGGAGCCGGCCGGGAACTTTGTGTTTATGATATTACCAGGGCAGCTGAGCCGGTTATGCTTTTAAAAAAAGATTTTACAGGTGATACAGTAAATTCTCAAAATGATTTGTTTGAAATAATTTCTTCCGGAAAATTTCTTATATTAGCCGGGTCCTTCCGCTCCGGAGGAGATCCTAAAGGAAAACCGCCATTTCAAATGGGTTTTATTCAAACAATAGATATTTCTTCTGCCGACCCAACGGAGTGGGATGTTCCAGCCGGAGGAAACCGCGGCCGCTGGGCTTCATTTTATGAAGATGCGCATTCCTGGACATGTTCGGACGTAGAACTTGAGGGAGAAGCCGGCAAGCCCGGATGCTTTTTGCATATTTCCGGCAATGTGCGCGATGCCGGACATGTAGGCGGCTGCCTGATAATAGATATATCTGATCCCGCCAACCCCAAAAAACGCGGAGATATTAAATGGAATATTGACGGTCCCTATATGGGGCACGGAGTAACCTTTGACGGGCATTATCAATATCATGGCAATTATTTTATGGGAGTATATTTAGTCGATTACAAAAATCCGGATCATCTAAAAGTTGCAGGTGCGGCAAAATTTAAAAATGCGCGTGATGCTGCCCGTTCTGTAATTAAAATCGATAAATATCTTTATGCAACGGTTGCGGTCGGCAACCGTAATTTTTACAGTGAATGCAGCGCCGGTATTGCATCTTTTGATGTGAGCAGTCCCGATGCTCCGGTTTTGGCCGGCCAGAGCATTGTACCGCAAAAAGATCGTCCTACTGCTGATGAATACGCTCATGATACTCCGCCGCACAAAATTTATTCTCTGCTTGAGAAATACCTGATCATTAATCTCGGAGCCAAAGGTATTGGTATTTTTGACAGACAGGCGAAACCTGAAGCTCCGGTTTATCTGGGCTTGCTGACGTTTGATATTGTTCCGGCAGGAACACGCCCTCTGGTTTGGGACAATGAAATCTGGATAATCGGCGATGGACCCAATTTTATTAAAGACGGCATAGGAAACAAAGAAAATTATGTACACATCTATTCATGGGAAAAGTCGTAAGGCAGGTAATATATTAAAAATATTTTTTCCTATTTTAATGAGTTATTTGATAAATTTAGATATAATGCTTGTTGAAAAATTAAAAACTGAACATATACAAAATTTATTTAACAAGCTCCAGAAACAATGCCGAATGTCTTGGTAACTGCATGCTTATCTTTCCACCGGCTGCAGGCATTATATTAACCGGTTTTACAAAATCATCTTTTTTATCAAGCACCGGGTGCGCATCCGGGTTGTCATGGCTGAGCAGAATGCCCTCGGCTTTTTTCCAGATGAAATTATTAACAGTAACCCTGCAGGGTAAATCAGTTTTCCAGGATCCGTTCGCCATAACAATAAAAATCCTGCTGCCGTCTTTACTGATCGTTGCCAGTACCGGCACCAGCGGGCTGTTATATTCCCTGAGATCATCTTTATCGGAACGGTAATAGGGAGCAGTGCCTGCGGTTTCCAGCAGTTCGCTTCCGATAAAACGGTTCATATAATAATATACCCAATACAGCATGGTTTGTTTTTCAGGAGCATATTCCGGAATTATGCCGAAACCCATATTTTCAGGTGTTCTGCCGGTCATTACCCATCCGGTAGCTCCTTCCACAAACTTGCCGGTTGCGTAATAGATCATTCGCACCACACGGTGCAGGGCGCCGGTAATATTGGCATTACGGACAAAAAAAGCCGGATGCTTTGTTTCTCCCTCGGGCCGTCCGTGCATCCCCCATTCCGTATCATATTGGTAAACATTTTTACCCGGATTATATTTTTTCAGAAGCGCATTTATCATTAAAACAGATTCAAGAGTACGGCTGTTCTCGCCAATTACAATATCTTCAAATGTTTTTTCGTAGGCACTGGCAAAATTATAATGATGCGCAGCCGCCCAGTCATAATACCCGGCGCTGTCTTTCAGTATTTNNAACTTTTTTAATCGCCTGGCTGACTGATTTTACATATTCAGTATAATCGGATGACGATTTGAATACATCGGAATAATTGGGTGTATACGGTTCATTGCATATTTCCCAGTTGCGGAAAGCATATTTTTTATCCAGGGAATATTTTACTCCTGAAGCCCATTCGGCAGGCGTAAGAAGAGGTGTTTTGTCTTCCTTTTGGCTGCGGGCTCCGGCAAACTCCAGTGCAATATTTTCCTGCGGTATGCCGAATTTAAGAGCCAGTTCAGCCATGCGATCAAGAGCACCGAATAAATTATAAGCCAGGGGGAAAGCTCCGTAATTAGTTGCCGACAGATCGTAATTTCTGGTCAGAGGCAGACACAGTTCGCGGATACTGTCTTCTGCCGGTTTGGGTAGATTATATTCTCCGGCTTCGTTGTAGGGAATCCTGGTAGGGCCGCTGGTCAGTCTTCCGATTGACACGCCTGAAATGCGGCGGTTTGCCTTGCCGGTAATTTTAGCGCTGTTGATTGTAATTTCAAGTTGGGCGCCTTCTTTAAGAAGATAGGGTATTACCGGTTTGGGAAGATCATCGCGGGCCAGAGCCTTTTCCCGACCGGTAACAGCAGCTGTAACTTTAAAATCATCTATCCATAAGGTTTTGGCAATCGTTTCTTTAGTCCAGTTCGGCGCTGCAATAAAATCAAACATAAGAAACGGGTATTCGCTGATTTTAAATTCCACACTCTCGGTTATTTCGAAAGAAAACTGCATCCAGTCTGTACCAAGACCATTCATGGGCATTGCCTTGGTGCCTGCGCCTTTACGCGGGTCGATTGAAGCATAAGGCTCAATTTTTATAAAAGAACGTGTTAATTTGTCTTCCTTTGTTCCGGTAAGAGCTAAATCGCTTTTTGCCCAAAATGTAATAGTATAGGTCATAAGCGGTTCAACTTTAACGGCAAGTGTTTCATCAAGCGTTAAATACCCCTTGCTTCCGGCCGGCTGATGAATACGCAGGCTGTATTTGCCGTTTTTGGCATTTTTATTATCATAAGCGTAATTTTCCCTGATTTTGTATTCATTTGCACCCCACATTCTAAATCCATCAGGAATGCCTTCCCCGGTTAATTTTTGATTTTCAAAATCAAAAGCCAGCATGGTTTTTTGCGCCNNTATAAACAGTACAAGAATCAAGAGTAACGGTTTTTTCATATAAAATCCTTTTACCATAAGCGATACCGGTATAATAAATACAGATTATAGTCTGCTATAAAAAAAAAGGAAAATGCTTTTGTATTAGCCTTCGATTACAAAAATTTTTTCATATTAATTGTTGATTTATTTTAATACACTGCTTTTAAAATGTACATGGCAAAATTTATTATAATATGTAAAAAACAGAACAAATTCATTCTGCTAATCCTGATTTTTTTCGGATGGCAGATATGACACGGACAAATAATTAAGGGAACCTATTTCAACAAATATATTTTTACNNATTTTACAATCTGAGTGGATACAAGATTATTTCAACAAATATATTTTTACCCGGTAAGTATCCCTGATTTTTCCGCCCCTGGTAATGGAGGCAATATAAAGGCCGGAATCAGCCATTCTGCCGTTATCTGCAGCGCCGTTCCACGATACCATACTGACCGAACCCTCGGCATGACGTTCATATACTTTTTGGCCGTCCATACGGTAGATTTGCAGTCTGACATCTTCAAAGGCTGGATTGGGAAAAAAGATCATAACCCTGGACATGGCGTCAATACCGGATTGCGGGGCAAATACCCGGTTTTTTACCACCACCTTGTTTTCATAATCATCGGCATTTACTACCACACTCACTCCGAATGTCCCGGCTGACGATAAATTCATGGTTAATAATTTATAAGAAAAATTCGGCAGGATGTTTTGATCGGAAACCCGCGAATATACCGGTACCCAGGCCCTGGCGTCACTGTATGCTGCCAGGCACAGCCGGTTCTCATTTCCCGCAAAAATACGATCGTAATTTCCATCATCGGGAATCATGCGTATTTTATTATTATAAAACGGTACGCGCATGGTAAGCCTGATACTTTCAGAAAACTGCACAGGCGGTGTAGTTTCAATGCGCACCTGATTATAAGCTGAAACATACCCGGGCTGAAAATTATACAGCAGATTGGTCTGGATATGCATGCTTATAATTGTATCGGCAGATAATGCTCCGGCAGGAATATCAAGCTCGGCAATAAGATTGGCCACGGTTCCGCCTTTAATGCCGAGGGTTTTCTGGGCAAGTTCCGGTCGTAACGGCAGGTTGCTTATATTGGTGGAAATAATCATACCGGTGCTGTATTCCATTCCTATCTGGTAAGTATAAACCGTATGGTACAGCAGGTAACGGTCGGTATATTCCATATCAGGCGCAACCGGAGAAATACTGGCAAGCTGAAGATTGTCGCGGTAAATAACAGCGCGGTTAATATTGGCTGCAGGCTGGCTAAAAGTAATTTTAAAACCTTCATTTACATACCACGAGCGGATATTGGAAGCAGCCGGCATGGAAAACGGAGCAGGCGTAATGAAAATCTGATTGGTGCGTACCTTGCCGGAATCGGAAAAAGCTGCAGCGGATAATAAAAAAGTATTGCCGGAATTGTAGGTATGATTGTAGGTACCGCTTATGAGCGAACCGTTTACAGCATGATTTTCCAATGAACCGTCGCCGAAATTTATTAACAGGTTGGTTACTGCTCCGGTACCTGCAGTATCGGCTGAAACCGAAAAAGAGGCGCTCTGCCCGGCAACTGCCGGAGGCGAGGCGAGCGCGCTTACCGATACTGAAGGTACTCCGTATTCATTAAGACTTCCTATTGTATAAAATGCCGTGGGATTCACCTGATTGCAATAAGAATTAAAAATATAATTGGTGCTTCTGGCACTGATTGATAATCTGACTTCATCGACAAAACCATGAAAATCTCCGCTATTTACCGAACTTGAACCGATGCGCATAAAAGTACTTGCGGTATATCGGGTCATTACATCCCCGGCCCCGGCGGAAAAGGTTGATATATTGGTGCCGTTAATCCAGAGCCTACCCTTGCCGGAAACCGAGTCATAAGTTCCGCAAACATAAATCCATTGTAAAGTGGAATCGGAAAAAGTAAAAGTTGCACTTCTTGATGTTTTAATTTCGGTAGCAGTGTTGCTGGTTATAACGGTAAAAGCGCAATTATCCGGCGTAGTTTGATAAAAACGGGCAAAATCAAAGCCGTCATTGGAAATAATAGGAGAAGCCCATTTCCAGGATCCAAAGGCGGTATCGGCATTCACTGTATCTTTTGATGATTTGTAAATCCATGCTTCTATTGTAATATTGGTATTGGTCAAGATCGGAAGTTTCACATAATCTCCGCTGCCGTCAAAATAATCGGCGCCCCCGATTTTTCCGTTGGTATTCATGGTACTGGTGCCGCTAATGAAATTCCATGTTCCGATACGCCCGTTAACTGTTGAATCATAATGAGTACCGCCGGTTTCTGCCAGATGATGGGTCATGTAATAATCGCTGTCCCATACTCCGTTGCTGTTCTGCTGGTTACCGGTTTTATTTTTATCAAAATATATAAAAAGTGTGTTGGATGCCTGAACCGAAGCGGAAAAATACGGCATTTTTACCCAGGCAATTACCGTGCCGTTACTGTAATATTCTATTTCATGAGCAAGTTTGTTGGTATTTACACCAGGTGTAAATAAAATATCATATCCGTTATTGGACGCATAATTTGCCAGATCACTGTCATTACTGATGATAACCAGCAGGGGAAAATCAGTAAGGTCTCCGCCCTGCGCCAGGTTATTGGTTATTATCTTGCGGTATCCCCAGTTGGAATACCATTGGGGAAACAGCAAATAATTGAAATGCAGGATAAAAGCAAGCAATATTTTTTTCATAAAATATAAATCCCTCATATATATTATAAAACATTTTTTTATAAAAACCTTTGGAATTTTTATGAATTTATTTGGATTTTTTTAACTCGAAAAATTTCGTTTTTTACCGGATCCTGTCTATTTATATTTATTTCCGATTTAAACAGGGTATTTGAATCTATAAAGTTGCATTTTTTTAGGCGGATTGAAGAAAGAGCCTAAGGGTATTTTCTAGTTCATCTCCGGCATTTTTTCTTCTTGTTATTTCTACAAGATAGTCAGCTCCTTCTCTTTCTGTTTCTCCACGCAATTTCTCAATAAGGCCATGAATGCGGATATTTTTTATTTGAGTCTGTTGTTTATAGGATTTTTCTTTTTTAAGTAAATTGTGCCGATATCCTTCTAAAAACAGTACACTCATCAGCACTGTATCAATATATCTTTCAAAAGCCATAAAATTACCGCCGCGAAAACGATCTATGCCTATTGTACTTTTTAATTCACGAAAAAATCATTTTTATTGCCAACGTAATTCCCATGTCCTGTAAATATCTGCGTATATTTATATTGAATTAGCATCTTAACGCTATTGGTAATCTCAGTCCAATTATTTGCAAAGTGCCGTTGTATTTGAATTTTTCCATACCCATCAGCCAAGTCTCCTACAAACAACATATCATCTATCAAATAACAGACAGACCCTTTCGTATGGCCCGGTGTGTGAATTGCTAAAATTATAGTGTCATCAATATTAGTTTGCCAGTTATCATAAATACAAATATTTTGTTTTACGCCGGAGGGACGAGTTATCATTTCCATAATCGGTAGACAAATGATTTTCATAATCATTCCTAAAAAATCAGTGTGTTCAATTGATGTCTTGCCCATTTCGAAATCAACACCATCATCTTGATGAATTACAATATCACAATCAGTTTTTGCTTTTATTTCTTTAGCGCTACCATAATGATCCGCATGAGCATGTGTAAGGAAAATACAGACTATTGGTTTCTTTATTTCATTTGCCACCTTTAAAATAGTATTTTCATTATGTGGCCATAGACTATCTACCAAAAGCAATGATTTGCTCGTTTCAATTATGTAACAACTACCTAGTGCGGTTCGAATTGGATGAAGCGTTGCACAATTACACATTAGTCGACCGGCAATAAAAATGGTTATCAGTAATTTAATGTTAAAACTATACATGTTAATAATTTATTTTCGGCAAAACATTATTGCGCACAACGTACCGGGACTTTTTTTAATTCTGTGCCCATTAATAAATTACTAATATTCCTTTTTGTTCTAATTTTCTAATTTCATTTATATTTAAAATCTTATTGTTTGAAATATCTAAAAATTCTAGATTATCAAGACTGTTTAAAGAGGAAAAATCTTTGATTTGATTATATGACAAATCAAGCGACTTGAGATTTTTTAATTCTTTTAAATGTTCAATTTCTGTTATACAATTATGAGATAAAAACAATTCTTCAATTAAATATAAATCAGATAAAGAAGCTATATTGTAAATTTTATTGTTAGACAGATTTAATGATTCTATATTTTTGCAATTTTCTATACCAGTTAAATCATCAATGTCCATATCTGACAAATCTAATTCGCCCTCAATTTCTTGCAAATGATGTGGATAAATTTGTACATCGAGGTTTCCGTATTCTTTTAATTTAATTGCACTAATAATATTGAAATCGTAGTCATCAGAATATATTTCTTCATCAAATTCATCACCATCATCTTCAAAATTATCAAAATCGGAATCATCGTATCCCCAGTTTATATCATCAGGAAAAATGTATTCATCGTATTTATGATTCGGTTTTTGATTATTGGCAGAATCTTTAAAATAAAAAATATGGCATAATTTTTGTAATGAATTAATATCATTATTTTTATAAAAATCATTTATAATGGTCAAATAAAATTTTAATTTATCCGGGTGATATGTAAGAATAAGTTTTGAAAAGACTTTGTTTATTTTTTTAATATCAAAATCATAATAAATTTTTGAAATTAAATTTTGTAAATAATCATATTTTTTATTTTTATATAAATCAATAAGACGAGATGTAATTTTAGTTAAATTTTCTTCGGTATATGCAGAAATTAATTGATTATATAGATTATTTATTAAATCGGGCACAGAATTATTTATTGACTTCATTAATTAAGCCTCGGTATGTCGCACAACGTTCGTTTTTAAGTGCGTTGTTCATTTCAAAATGGCTTCTTCTGTTGCAATTTAAATAAAACAATTTCAGGTCTTGAAAAAAAACGTATTGGTGGCGTTATGGTTCCTATACCGGTTGTAATATATAATGTAGAAAAATTATTGGTACATAATCCTTTCCAAGTACTTTTATTTCGTATTGGCAGAATTGGCGCAAATAAGCCAAAAAAATTTATCTGCCCACCATGCGTATGTCCTGATAACACTAAATCAACTCTTCTATTAATTATTTTTTGAAAATAATCAGGATTATGTGAAATCAAAATAACAAAATCATTTTCTTTAACATTTTTTATTGTATTTTCTAATAATTGTTCATCTTCCCATAAATCTCCAATACCACCAATTTTAATCTTTTCATTTCCAATTGAAATCCAGGAAGAAAAATTATCAAGATAAGTAATTTTTGCTTTCTTCATTTCTGCAATTGATCTTAATTTTGATTCCCAGTGATCATGATTACCCAAAACACCACCAATGAAAATGACTGATTTTATTTTTGAAAGCTCTAAAAATACAGGTTCAATATATTTTTGTTTACGATGTACATAATCGCCACCCAATAAAACAATATCTGGATTTAAACTATTAATTTTTGTGACTACTTTTTTTACTCTATCTAATGAAAAAAACGGACCATGATGAATATCTGCAATAAATACGATTTTTTTATTATCAAATGAATATGGAATATCATTATTTTTAAAATCAATTTGTTTTATTTTTATCCAATATGGTTCAATAAAGGAGTAAATTGCAGCGAATATCCCTAAAGAAATTATGATAACCGTTGCTTTTTTAATAAAAGCCATTTTGATATTTACTTTCATTAGTACTTAAAAATTTCTGACAACGTACCGGCTTATATGACCGCATAATTTTTCCCGCTTCGGAAAAATCATGCGGTCATATAAGCCGTGTTGCGAAGTTTTCGTGCGTTTTCTATCAGATAAGTCTAAATTTTAAGCAGCTAGATTAAATTCAATTTTTTCATATTTTACAATTGGCTTATTTACTTCGCGTCCATCAAACATATTTTTTTTAATTATTATTACACCAAGATTTTCGTAAAATTGAATTATTTTATTTAAATTCGATATATCTTTTTCAAGTAATTTTGATAATTCATATATTGAGTGTGGTTTATAATGAATTATAAAGCGTAAAATACTAATGTTTCTGATGAATTTTTCAAAATCTCTTTTGTTATCGAAAGAAATTTCAAAATGATCTTTTAGATTGCCATTTTTGGCATCTTGAAAAGCCTTTTTAAAATCATCGAGAACTTGTGTAGATGTTTTTAAACTAATAATTAATTTTTTCATAATATTACTCCAAAATGTTCTAATACAAGCTGCTTAAAATCATCAATTAATTTTATTTCTGAAATAAAATTATAAAGATATTCTTTCTCATCAATATGATAATGATGGCCTTTCGGTTTATGATTATCAAATAAAATTTTTCTATTATTTCGAATATCTGTACAAATAAGTCTATATTTTATGTTATTAGGATAGTCTTTAACATTTCTAAGTTGAAAAATATTAAATTCAACAATGAATTGTCCTTTAATATAATTTTTATAATATTGATGAGATCCTAATTTATCACTCATATTGGTATTGTAATACTAATATGTGATTTTGTCAAGCGAATTGAAATTAATATATTTGGACTTAATCTTTTAGGATAGAAAGCATTTCACGCACGAAAATTTCGCACAACGTACCGGCTTTTATGACGTATGATTTTTCTCGCTTCGGAAAAATCTGCGATANNGATACGCCGCATATAAGCCGTGTCGGATCGTTTTGGTGCGTTTATTGCTAAGTTTAAATAACGGCGCATATTAATTTTTTCTTTTTTTTAAAATAAAAATAAATAATCCCAATTTTTTCTTCGAAATTACATGGTGATTTTAATTTTAATTCTGATATTTTTAATTTATTTTTTAGATATACATTAATATTACTAACTCTATGCAAATCACATTCATAAGGATGTTCAGCCCATTCCAAGGCAAATTGAATTCCATCAAGTATATTAAAATTATTTGATACTTTTAATAATAAAATATCGTGAAAGATTTTTCCACCGTACTTATTTTAACATGTTTACCTTTAAATTAATAATTCGTTCTAATTCGTTAGGTGCTTAAAATTGGAAGGGAACTCCAGTATATTCCTGATAGTAGCTCCGCGAAATCTATATAATCCCTGGTCATCATCACCGACAACACAGATATTATTAAGGCTATTTACGAAGGAAAATTGAATGGAGAGTTCCTATATACATTTCATTGAGATTGAAACGCATATTAAGTTCAAGGAGCTGGTTTGAAATACGGGTTATTAATTCATTAGAAATAAAAAATTGTGCAACAAATAACAAGAAGAATAAAAAATATGCTTAACAAAATTAGGCGACAACTATCTTGGCATTTTCCAATTCAGTTTCATCTAATTTTCCTTTTGTTTTTAATTTTAGGTTCTGGTAACTCTTTTGCAGTAATTCTTATTAATTGACTAATCCACTCTTGATTATCAATTTCATCTTCAATAAGAAAACTCATTTTCGCTCCTGGATATGGTGGTGCTTCTTTAACATTGCCTATAAAAGACTTCCCCCCTTCGGTTGGTTTGACAAACAGTTGATTATCGCATATTAAAGCGACAACTTTGTTGTCGGAATAAATAGCATACTCTCCAAACATTTTTCTGTAAGTAATTATGCCAGCATTTTTTATTTGTTCTACAATGAATTCTACAAAATCTTTATCTGACGACATTTTATTCTCCAATCTTTGGCGGTGTATTGCATACAACGTTCGCCGCTATGCGACGTTTTTTCTGCGCCGTATAAGCGACCGAAGGGAGCAGGCGCAGAAAAAATATGGCGAAGCCCGAGCGCCGCAGCGACCAACGGGAGCGTATAACGGCTGTGCGATTGTGTTTGGGTATTTTTTTGTTCGTCGCACAAATTTTTTTATTTATCAAGCCGCTGATAATAAAGCTTGCTGTCTTACTTGAATTCGGTGTATTTTTTTCAGTTCACGCTGCTGAATAATGTGTCCCATCATCTGGATGTTACGAGTTAATACAGCTAAAGACACATACCGCTTAAAACCATTGTTTTTTTTATCACGGCATAAATCCAAACCGTGATTATCAAGTGCACTGATAGAAGATTCTACAGCTGCATGCTCTCTTTTCCCGCGACTGTATACATCTTCAGCTTCTATAGCAATTTCGAGTTTAGTTGGCCGGCCTTTTTTGGGCATAATAACTGTTTCTAATATCTTTTCCAGTTGTTCCTTATTTTCTTTACTCCAAAACCCCTTATCAAATCCACAGCTGTTTAAATTATTATATTTTTTTTGGGTCTTTTCAATAAAAGACACGGCAATCTCAACATCCTGTTTTTTTTCCATAACTTCATGATTAAGAATAAATCCATATTGATCACGGATAATACACACTTTTACTCCCAGCTCCTGAGATACACCGGCCTTGCCTTTGCATATCCATTCCGTATGTCTCTCAAATATTGAAAATACTTTTTCCGCATGAGGTATTTTCTGCCCCTGCACAACACGTTGATCTATTTGATGTATCTGACGTTCGGCATCTATAACGTATTGATTCATTAAAACAAGGGTTTTTAACTCTTTTTCGTTTGTTATAACATCCTGCAATCGGTTGATATGTTCTTTCGCCCGATTAAGATACTGATCGGCTTCATTAATATATTCTTTATGTGCTCTTTGTAATTTTCTTTCCTTTTTGCCTTCATCGCGGTTGTTTTCACGTTTCAAATTTTGTAATCGCCATAAATTTCTTTTAATTTTTTTTACAATATATTTGCCCTGCCGCCATCCTTTAATATTATATTTTTTACAAAGCCGTCCGGCCAATACGATGATTTTTCTCATTGCATCATAAAGCAAGTTTATATCTGTCGGGTAATGCACGTTTGTTTTAACAACAAAAGAATCGCATTGTCCTCTGAGATTTTTTT
>DNNS01000043.1 GCA_003497555.1 Spirochaetia bacterium | reverse complement strand
GACTCCCTGGAAAATTTATTTATCGCAGAGTACGGAGTACACGGAGAAATACCGTAACCTCAAACCGTAAGGCCTGAGCGACAGGCTCCGTGTGCTCCAGCGGAGCGGGTGGTTCAATTATTTTCAATATTTCAGTTGCAATCAGCACAGGTGTTTTAGAGTTTTTTTAGTTCAGGTATTTTCCCGATACTCTTTAATTGTTCCGCCTGACTCATCAGTAATATTACAGGACCAAAGGCATGTTCATTGTTTAATTCCCATGGCCTTGCATTATAATCTTCAATTGTACCTGTTCCCGGACCGCAGCATCCTGTACAGGTATTAAAAATTGATCCGTCCAGCGTTAGATAACGCAGCATGCCTTTTAACCCGGTTAAAAAAGCATCCTGAAACTCATTTTTATCAAGCATCCCGTTTTTTAATCCCCGGCCCATGGCATAAAGCGCAAGCGCTGTTCCGGAAGTCTCGGTATAACTGTTTTCATCTTCTACGGACTGATGTAGCATTCCTTCCTTATCCTGATACTTTCTGCAGCCGTTCATAAGTTCACGGTAGATCTGCACAATTTTTTCATGGTCTTTATGCTCTTTGGGAAGATCATAAGCCATTTCCGCCAGAGCGATTGCGGCCCATCCCTGCCCTCTTGACCAGTGAGCAGGGGAAAGAGCGCCGGGAATATTAAAATTAATACATTGATGATAAAGCTGTAATTTTTTATCAAACAGTATTTCATAATGTTTAATCATCTGAAAACAGCTTTCGTCAATAAAATCCTGGCGTTTTGCAGCTAGGCCGGTCCAGAGAAGAAACGGGCAGACTCCGAATACAGTGTCTATAAAAATAAATCCGTCACTGTGATCTTTTCGGTTTCCTCCGGGCATTTGAAAAATACCTCTGTGATCACGTTCCTGATTTTTACAGAGTTTTTCTGCGTATCGGACAATAACTTCCAGAGCTTCAGGAAGATAACCGCGCAGTACTAAAAAAGCCGTTGCATTTCCTCCACAGCGGTAATTATTCTCCCCGTATTTTCCGGCCACCTCACTTATTTTTTCCTGCCAGAAAGGCCTTATGGTATTTTTTATTTCATCCAGTAATTCATCTGATTTCATTATTTTTGCCAGCCTGGCAAATGCCTGCATACTGAGAATACCGGAATAATTATTCAGGGAATGACTGGCCAAATGCCGTTTCCATGTCTGCAGGGCAATATCGGAATAGTTAATCATATATGACATAAATCACCTCAATTAATAATTTTAAATTTTTTTTCAGGATTCGCTCATAACGCGTGCGCGTTCTATAGTCAGGGCGGATAAAGGGTTCTTTCCCTGAAAATATAATTCAAACTCATCAGCAAGACATTGCCATCGCTCCTCGAATTCAATGGAGTTATTGGCGCGGTGCGGAGTTAATAGCACTCTGTCGTTATTCCGCAGCGGCGAGTTTTCCTCAAGCGGTTCATTTTCAAACACATCAAGGGCCAGATAAATATTCTTTTTAGCAAGTACGTTTATCATTTCTTCCTGATTAACCATTTTCCCGCGCGCAATATTGACAAAGAGCGCATTTTCCGGCATGAGTTCAAACTGTTTTTTGCCAATCATATGGTGAGTCTGATCAGTATATCCGCCTGATAATATTATAATTTCACAGGTACGGAAAATTTCATCAAGCTCGGCTTTGCGTACTCCAAGCTCACGGGCATCGTCAGTACTCAGATGACTTGAGCGTACAGAAATATCTGAGGAAAAATTTTTCAGCAGACTGCAGATTTCCCTGCCAATTTGGCCGAGACCTATGATGCCGATGGTTCTTTTATGTAAAATTTTTGTTCTGCCGTATTTAAATCTGGGCCAGGCTTCTCCGCTTCTCATATAATGATGATAATTATGAATCTGCAGCAGGGAGCTTAAAATAAGGCTTAGTGTGTATTCTGCCATGGGGCGGGGGCGTGACGCGCCGGTATGAATTACCGTGAGGCCTTTTTCCAGCGCATAAATATCTTCAATATTCTGCCGCGTTCCGCCATAGCTGCTGCCGATGATTTTAAGATCAGTTCCGGCGTCAATAACCCTGCGGGTAACCAGCATATTATTGGTAAAGGGAACAACCAGGCCGGCCATTCCCCTGATATTTTCAAGAATCGTTTTTTCATCCGCCGGGTCTTTTTCCGCCACTTCATAATAACGTTCAATCTTTTGACGCGCATTTTTGTCGTCAATTTTACACATGAAGAGAATTTTTTGTTTCATAAGTAATTCCTTTGGAAATTATTATTATCCATGTCGCCGAGTCCTATTTTTTTTCGGATGTCCGTGCCCGGGAGATATAGCCTAATTTTTTTTCATTTTCAATTTTACGCGGAAGCAGACAGGCAAGAGCCATGAGCATATTTGCCGCGGGATAATTCCAATATTCCGTCGTGCTCCATTCCGCGCGATGGGCAAGATCAAGGATAATTTCATCGTTCTCATCGCCGCGAGGGCCGTTGCACAAGCCTCCTGGAATTGTACCGTGAAAGCGGCTGTGCGGCATCGGATTATTATAACCGATACCGCTCATAACGCAACTATCAAGAGGATTTTTTCCCAGTATCCAATAAAGTTGATCCCAGGCAAGTTCGTAAAGCTCCTTGTTGTTAGACCATTTTCCAAGCAGAGCCAGAGCGTGAGCCCAACTCGTCCAGTGACCGCAAAGTCCATGATTCATTCTGGTATAATCAGGCATGAAAAACCTGAAAAAAAATTCGCTGTAAAAGGGGCGATAGAGATCTCCTTCCGTCTCGGGTTTGTAAAATAAACCAAAGGGAATGATCCCGAATGGTGAAGTTTTTGCAAGCGGGAGGATATAACGATCTATACATGCCTGAAGGGCATTCCGGATGCGTCCGGAGTTTGGAGCGTCCGGATAACAATGTAGGTATTCAACGAGCGAGATGAGGGGTTGGGCCGCATGAACGATTCCGCGGTAAGGACGATTTCGATTCCCGTCCTGGTACCAGAAGGCAATTTGATAATCGAACAGGTCCATGATATCGTCCGCCATTTGTACAACTGATACCCTCTCGATAAGTTCCTCTTTTAAGAGAGCTATACCAGCCAGAAGTCTCCATGCTCGGACAGAAGTCCATTGATGAAAGGGGTCGTTGCTTTTCCGCTTCTCCGTATATACAAAGCTTTTAAATGAAGCAGTCCGGCATTCATTTGCGAGCGATGGCAGAAATGTCGTGATATGCGGTGCGCTTCGAAGAAGGATATACTGGCTGACATACTGGGCGATTGGATTATACGAAACACGGATGAAACGCTCGTCGCCGGAACGGGAGAGATTGTCGCTGAAATAATTTTGAGAGTTGTTGCCTGAACATCCTGAATGATTTTCGAACCACCAGAAGGCATCTTCATGACTAAGCTGGTTACCGCCGCCGCCTACCTCTTCATAGAACATCCCGGTGGATGGATCGCGCATTTTCAGCATAAAACGGATCGCCCAGATGGTTTCGGTAACTAGATCATTGGGCGAAACACCTTCGCCCGCAAAATGATTCCACGTAAGATCAAGTTGCTCGATAAGATCAATGAATCCGGTAGCAGGAAGATGGGTAATCGCCATAAACTTGCGAACATCGCCCGCATCATACCAGCCTCCGGAAGCATCAAATGCTTCGCTATTATCACTGCGTAATCCATCGTCAAGATGGCTTTTACATCGCCATTCATTTTCAAAATCGCCTGAACGGCGATCATGAATAAAATCGAGAAGAAGCCGGGGAAGTCTGTGAAATGCCCCGTCGGTAATGATAAATTGCCATGAGCATTCATCAGTTTCAGGTAATACAATCCGATATACTCCGGGTACCATCAGGTTAGTGAAATCACCCGTAAGATAATTTCCCATAATAGTTTGACACGGCATTAATTCTCCGTTATAAACAGCTTGCCAATTTTCCAGTCCCTTAAGCGCTTCTTTGGTATTTTTTCCCATATCCTGAATTTCAAAATATTTTGCGAAAGAATTGCTTACAACAAAGCGTTTACGGCAGTTGCATAAAAATCCTATGTGATTACAATGAATCATGACGGACTCCTTCTTAATCGTGTATTTTTTCCGGTTTTTCAGAAAGGTGAATATTAAATATTACCTGCGAGCCATCGGACCGGGAAATATCGATTGCACTGCGGTTTGCAGGGAATTTCGTATCAGATATTGTATAAAAGATAACCGTGTCTGTAAATGCATCACATTTTATTTCCAGGCGTCCCCGGCCGGGATCTTCCGGCTGAAATTGTATCTTCATCCGTTCGTTTGTTTTTCCCGCGGCCTGTGGATAAAGCACGCTGATGAAGCTCATCTGCTCAGTCGGCTCTGTGGTGCTGAGACGAAGTTTAATTGCGCTGCCGGGGGTCCCCTGTTTGTCAATGCCTTTCAGATATGAATAATCAATATGCATGATGCCTTCTTCGATATATGACTTAACGCCAGCTGTCGAAGCAGTAAAAATATCGAGTTTTGTCCGGGGTCTCAATAAGCTCCATTGACAGTCATTATTTTTTATTAACTCGCTTTTACGATCAAAGTTGTACAACAGAAGCTGCCAGTCGATCTGTTTTTTATTTTTCGAAGCAGAGATATAATCCCAAACGATAAAATAGCCGGGATTTTTGATAAAAACCACGCTGCGCTTTACGTGTTGCGGTTGATTTGCATAACACTCCGCAGCTTCGCTTACTATATAGTGCGCATGATTTCCTGACCAGGATGCCACGACCTTCGCTGCCAGTTTTGTCTGAGATTCCTGATCAAAGGTAATAGTACTATGACTTGAAGTTTTGATATCCCAGTTTGTTCGTATTGGACTACG
>DNNS01000607.1:1830-2614 GCA_003497555.1 Spirochaetia bacterium | reverse complement strand
TTTTATTAAATTTACATTGTTTTAAATGATACACTTTATTATCATAATGTATGCCAGAAAATTATAAATTTATAAAAAAACCATATCACATAGATGTAACACCAGGGTAAAATTGTATAAAAATAAACATATACTTTGATTATTTTAAATGGTTTAAAGTGTATCATTTTGACACACTTTTTGGCTTTTTTGAAAATTAAGCAATTTTATTTTCTGCTTCATGCATACAGACGATCAATCTGTAAACATCGGTTATATTAACAGGATTGACTGTCCGCACAGCAGAAAGATATTGTTCGTTACGGGTAATTATCACCAGAGGTACAGGATTCAGGGTATGCTCATTTATGGAAATCTCTTCCATATTACCGTGATCGGATGTAATAATCACAGCGTGTCGTTCAAGCGCAAGACTTTCCGTTAATCCTTCCAGAAAAAAATTAAGGCAAGAGATGATTTTTTTTATAGCTGTTTCACTGCGCCGGTGCGCCCAGGTATCGGTCAGAAAGTATTCGAAAAATGAAAAATCATGACGGGAAACCAGTTGGGCTGTATGCCTTCCCTGCTCCAGCGGATCAGCGCAGGGAATATATGGATAATGAACATGCAGTACATGATGATCAATATCCATGTACAGCCCTGAGGAAAAATGATTTTCTACCGTTAAAATTTCCGTACCGGAATATTTGGTCATCAGGGTGGAGGCAGGCAGAATCAATGTATTGTCAGCAATAATTTTATCGCGGTATTCTTTACGGTAAAGATTGAGACATGATACTTTTTT
>DNNS01000607.1:0-1727 GCA_003497555.1 Spirochaetia bacterium | reverse complement strand
AAATATACCCATGGGGCGGGTGCCGGAAAATTAACTGTTATTATACAGCTTGAAAATTATATCCTGGGCCGGTTCTTCGAGTTTGGTGGAAATAGTGACCTTGCCTTCAAGTATTACTCCATTTTGAATGATGAGTTCAGGAGTTTTAATATCGCCCAGGATACGCGCTGTGGGAAGCAGCAGTACTCTGGTAGATGCCGTGATATTTCCGATTATAATGCCCTCAATAACAACATTATGGGAAAGAATATTGGTTTTTATTCTGCCGGTTTTACCNNATTATCAGATGATCGACTTTCAGCTGTTCGCCCTCGAATTTTCCATCAATGCGCAGAGATCCGCGCAGCTTGAGTTTGCCCTCAAAAAAGGATCCTTCACCGATTATATTACTTATATATTCTTCTTTGGACAAAAGTTTTCTCCCTTTTTCATGAAATCAGAAATATTTTTTTTCATGTCTGTAAAAAGTACGGGCCGGTAAACTTCAGATAGTAAATCTCTTACCAGATCATCAGGCAGAGAACTTATAACCAGATTATCTTTAATTGTTAGCATACAGGGCGGAAGAGCCTGCGGGTATTTTTCCGGATTTTCATTATAGTTCATAATTACTGCCTGATAACATGTTGTTATCCTGTAAAAGTCGGTCTATTATAATATTTTTTTTATATTTGCACAAGGGAACAATTCACAAATTCCCGCTTGTCAAATAAATGAAAGTGGGAATTTGTGAGATAAATACTTCCATGATTAATACAGAAAACCGGGACTTTTTAGGGAGAGAACAATTTCTTTACAAATACTTACTGATTTTTCGGGGTATCGATGCGATCAAGCAAACGCAGCAAGCCGTCAAGAATGGTCAGCGGATGCGGAGGACAACCCGGTATATACAAATCAACCGGCAGTATTTTTTCAAGACCACCGCAGGTTTCTTCATGATCATTGTACAAACCGCCGGAAACCGCACAGGCGCCTGCAGCAATAACCAATTTGGGTTCAGGAACGGCTTCCCAGGTTTTTTTCAGGGCAAGTTCCATGTTTTTTGTTACCGGCCCGGTAACTAAAATGCCGTCTGCATGGCGGGGCGAGGCGACAAACTGAATTCCGAATCTGCTTAAATCCCAGCCAATAGTGGTTAATACATTTACATCCGCTTCGCAGGCATTGCACCCTCCGGCGCTTACCTGCCGCAGTTTAAACGAACGGCGGAACATCGAAAGCATTTTTCCACGAAGCGCATGTGCAAGATTTTTTATCCTGCAATTTTCATCAAGTAAAAGCTCGCTGCGCATTCTTACTGCCATGCGGTAATCAGCGCTGAATGCAGCAACTCCTGCCGGGCATACTTTGCTGCATTCCAGACAGAAAAGACATTTGCCAAGATCAATAGTATGTTCCCGGACGTTTATTGCCCCTGTCGGACATACCCTGGAACACTCGTTACAGTTGGGGCAGCAGGATTTCCAATTGATAACCGGCACGCCGCGAAAGCGGGGGGAGAGCGCAGGAGGCAGTCCGTGCGNNGTACGGTGTCCCTGTTTAAATCTTGCTATTAATTCATTAATCATGGTAAATCCTTGTTATAAATCATGCCCGCAATAAGAAAGATTAAAACTTTTATTGCAGAGAGGAAAATCGGAAATTTCCTCGTTACGCATAGCTATGGCCAGAGCTGCCCAATTATGAAATGACGGATCAGTAATTTTATATCTGTTAACCAGCCC
>DNNS01000298.1 GCA_003497555.1 Spirochaetia bacterium | reverse complement strand
CGCTGATTGTTTCCAGCGGCGATAACGGTAATCTGCAGGGCGAGTTGATGCTTGAGTTTAAAGACGGAAAAATAACGGGCTACAGGCACAAACTTCATTATATTTCCTATGAAAAAGATCCGGATGAGCCTGCGATCAGAAAAATGATAAATACCCTGAAAGCCGAAAGACAAGGCAGGCCATAAACTCTAAAGTATTCACCGGAAATATGCAAATTTTTAAAATAACTATTTAACCGGCAGATGAGTTTTTTTCCCGCTGAGAAAATAAACGGTTCTGCTGATTTCCCGCGAATAAATATCATACAGTTTTTCCGTTAAAAAAATAATTTTATTCTGCTCCTGCGCAAGACGAAATTCATCAGCGGCCTTAATCCGGCGTTTATCAAAAACCGATGAATCGATCTTGAATACAAAAACATCTTCAGTATAACAATAATCGTTTTTTTCCAGATGCCCGGTACGGTATTTTACAGCGGCGGCTTCGGCGTTGTATCTGTAAAGATTCCGTATTTCAGGTTTCCCGGCCGGAGATTCCAGTACGAAATTGGCTAATAGACAGATTTTTTTATCCGCGGCTAAAAATATATTCAGGCGGTAAAATGCGCTGAAAAGCGGAACAATACTATATTGCAGAATAATGCCGGGGGCGAGGCTCAGTTCGCATACTTCAGGCGAAAACCCTGATGCCTCCGGTGTGCTGTCAACAAGATTATAATTACTGTAGAAACCGGCAAGTTCCGCACTGCGGTTTCGGATGGAAGGAATTTCCCTTGAGATTTTTTCAAGCTTTACGGTGTCATAAAGAATAAGCCAGATCCGGGCAGTTTGATCCCGGTATTCCCTGGCTTCAAAAAGCAGATAATTATGATCGAGGGAAGCGGCGCGGGGCCTTATTATTTTTTTCCGGTTGTAATTTTTAATAAATTCACGCTGTTCTTCAAGTTCGGAGTTTTCCAGTAATTTCAGTTCTTCGGAATCAGGCGGCAAATTCTGGCTGCGGCAAAGAGCAATTGTGGCTGCGAAAAAAAATATTTTTCGTATGTCAAAGCCGAAAAAAAAAGGTTTAGACAATACGCGTCATCTCATTAACCAGTTTATGCAAAGCATCACTGTGGGTATGAATGGATTTCTGCGACGCCTCATAGCTTCTCTGCACTTTAATCATTTCTACCATTTCCCGGACCGGATTGATATTCGAAGCTTCCAAAAAACCCTGCTTCACGGAAAAATCGGAAGGAGAAAGCTGCGCCGCCTTCCCGGAAAGATCCGTAGATCGGTAAAATGAATTTCCTTCTTTTTTAATATATCTGTTATTCTCAAAATCAATTATTTTCAGGGTATTCTGAAATTCGCCGTTGCTATATATTTCGCCCTTTTCATTAACGGCAAAATTTCCTTCGACGCGAACCGGCCCGTTTGTACCCATTAGATTCCAGCCTTCTTTGGTAACAACGTGGTTTTCTTTATTCAGAATAAAAGTTCCGTTTCTGGTATAGCGCTCTCCGCGATCAGTGAGCACGGAAAAAAAACCCCTGCCGTCAATAGACAGGTCAAAACTGTTATCAGTGCGTTTAAGAGGAGCCTGGGAAAATTCGGTAAATACTTCGTTTACTTCCACGCCGGTTCCGAGAGTTCCGGTTATGGGTCTGGTATCAATGGAGCCTATGGGCAGTTTAATTACTCCGTTATCGTCTATCCGGCTGATTAACATCTCCGGAAATGCCTTGAAACAGGCAGTGTCTTTTTTAAAACCTTCGGTACCTACATTGGCCAGGTTATTGGAGATAATGTCCATTTCATGCATTTTAGCCGTCATTCCGCTGGCGCCTGTATAAATACCTCTGACCATATTAATATCCTTGAAAAAAAAAATTTCTATTTAAATGTCGGAATTACAAAATATTTATTAAGCGTATTTTTATAACTGTTTAAAAGCTTTTTCCTGATTGCAGAATTAAAACAGGAGGTATTTATCAGAAAAAAAATGGAGATTAGGTTTAATATTCAGTCTGATGATTTGAAACAAATACAGGATGACGAAATGGTCCCGGAATCCGAAGAGTTCGCAAAAATGCAGCAGAGGCGTACTATTTTATACGTCGAGGACTCTATTTTTGCAGGCAATGAAGCAGATGGTTCATTTCGGCATTTTGATTGCGAGATTTAAATGCCGCGGAAACAGATTATCTTAAATAAAAACGATAATTTACTGGGCTGCCGGTTTTGCTTCGCTGCTGCCGGCAGCCGGTTTGGTTTCAGCAGCTGCTGGAGCATCGCCGGCCTTGGCTTCAGGCCCTTTGTAATCCATTCCGATTTTCTGCATATACGGCCGGTAAAGATCCCGGTAATCTTGCCCGTTAAAATCAACAACAAAATAGTAATTTTTTAAAAGTTCTTTCAGTTTAAACTCTTTAAGCTCTTCGTTAGCTTTATTGCGAAGCTCTATTATTTTCCAGAGATAAAGAAGGACATTTTGCAGGCTTTGCCGTTTGATAGTGATATTTTCTTTATTGATATTGGCCAGCCGGTTATTAATGCCTGCCAAATGTGTATAAATTTCTATAGTTTCATTTTCATCTGCCGATAGTTTGCTGTTAATAATAAAATTAAAATCTTTATGGGCCTGCATCAGGTTTTCAGGGTTGCCGCGGAACATGGAAAAAATTGCGCGGCACTTATATAAATCTTTTTCAGTGACAGTAAGATCGTTTTTATCGATATCTTTGTTGGCTTCAAGCGCCGATTTAATCTTTCCGAGCTGATCTACCGCCAGATTCAGAAAATTTACAGCTTCCTGTACATAAACGATATTTCGTACCCGCGCGGATACCGTATCGAAATAATTTATAAATTCAAGTGAAGCTGCATCTTGACCAGGCAGATTATTTACCTGCTCGGCAGTTTTTTCAATATAAACCAGCATGCGCCTCATATACTCTTCTTTGATTTCTTTAAGCATGATTTTGATTTTTTCGTATTGATCTTTTTCCGCCTGAGGAGAAGTAAAAAGCAGTCCCTCAAAACTGGGCCCGAATTTTAAAATTTTGGCATCAAGGGTATCGGTCTTTTCGGATTTTTTTTCAATTTCGGTTTTGGCGGCTTCCTGGCTCTGGCTGAATCCGAAAACCGAAAACATAATAATAAAAATTAACAGGGAAAGATGATTCATATGCACCCTCCATTTGAAGATGAATAATACTACTCTAGGTAGCTGAAAAATGCAAATTTTATTAACTACCACCAGCAGAGCTGGCGGTTTGGGTTTGATTTTTGTCATTATTCCGCCGGCTCTGCTGCCCTGCGGGAAAGAATCATTTTTTTTATCTTTAATATTATTCCGCTGTCTGGTAAAATAAAAAATTATTAAATTTGTAATTAATGATTAATTACATTACAATAATGTCATGCACAGCCAAAATACTACAGGGGTTATCGGTGTCGGCAATATGGGTACGGCCATTCTGCAGGGAATATATTCTGCAAAATTTTGTCCGGCTGAAAAAATTGTTTTTTGTGAAAAAGACACAGATCGCGCTTTACAGGTTTCGCGTCAAACCGGCATAAAAGACCTTCCAATTGACAGATTAATCGACTTTTCAGACATAATCATTTTAGCAGTCAAGCCTGCTCAGACTGCCGAGGTATGTGAAATTCTCCGCAGCAGGGGATATAATAAAATACTGATATCAATTGCTGCAGGTATTTCCATTGAAAAATTAAAAAAAATGGCAGGCGATACCTGTAAAATAATACGAGCCATGCCCAATCTGCCGGCTTTAATCGGCAGGGGTATCACGGCTGCAGCATATGAAAAATCAGCTGATAATAATTTAAAAGAAATAATTTCCGGTCTTTTCAGATGCATCGGCGAATATATTGAAGTTGAAGAAAAAAACATGAATGCGGTCACAGCGCTTTCGGGTTCCGGTCCGGCTTATGTTTTTTCTTTTATAAATGCCCTGGCTGACGGAGGGGTTTTTTGCGGTTTATCCAAAGCCGCAGCCTTAAAACTGGCCTGGCATACGGTACTTGGTTCCGCCGAACTTGGGATCGCCGGTAAAGAGCATCCTTGTGCCCTGGTTGATAAAATTTGTTCTCCCGGAGGCACTACTATCACCGNNGGGCAGCCTGTATGAAAGCTGCCGATCTGGAAAAATCATGAGTATTTTTATTATTTTTTTACTGCGCCTGTATTCAATTCTTGTTTTTATCAATATAATTTTCAGCTTTCTCAAGCCGGATGCGGATTTTCCTCCGGTGAAACTGATCTACACACTTACCGAACCGCTGCTTGAGGGTACGCGCCGCCGGGTTCCTTTTGCTCTGCTTGGACCCCTGGATTTATCCGGCGTGCTGATAATAATTTTAATAAATATAATTATTAAAATAATACAGCGATTGGCACAATGAACGAAAAAACAAACAGTTTCAACAGCGCCCGATTCGGGAAAATAAGCTATTCGGAAAAGCAAACGGTATTTTTCAAAGACGGCCTGCTGGGTTTCGAAAATCATCGAAATTTTTTTGTGTTCATACAGGGAAACGATTCGGTTTTTTATTATCTGCAATCCCTTGATGATCCCGGTCTGGTATTTATCATCTCCGATCCGCGTCTTTTTGTACCCGACTATGCACTTGTAGTATCCAATCAGGATTTCGAAGAACTCGCTATTGAAAATGAAAGCGACCTGGAGCACTGGGTAATCATTACCGTACCTGAAAAACTGGAAAACATGACAGCCAATCTGCAGGGGCCGGTAATAATAAATAAAAAGAACCGTCAGGGCAAGCAGGTTATTTCACTTAAAGACGACTATACCACCAAATATAAAATAATCCGGGAGAATCAGAAATAAAATGCTTGTTCTGGCCCGAAAAAAAAACCAGAGTATTGTTATAAACGACAACATCGAAGTTTTTATTATCGATATCTCTGCCGATCAGGTTAAAATCGGAATCAAGGCGCCCAAAACCATACCCGTACACCGCAAGGAAATTTTTGATGAGATTCAAAAAGAAAATATTTTGGCTGCCCGCAGTCAGGTGCATGATTTTTCCGGCATTAAACTGTTAAAATTGAAAAAAACCGGGTCAGATAATGGAGAAAACCGCTAATCTTTTCCTGGTTTTCTTTCTGCTTGCGTGTCCGCTTTTTCCGTTTTATATTTCTATAAAAGACGGCGATGTTCAGTATTCCTCCCCGCTTTTTGAAAAAAAATGGGCGCAGGTGATTTTAAACCGTGAAATAAGCGGAGTATCCAGAGTACGTACCGGCGCCAAATCCTACTGCCTGATACGCTGCGGAGAAACTGAAATACATTTATTTTCCGCCAGTATAATTATAATAACCTCGTATGAATCTCTGACCTGCTATTCAGGCGACATTAAAATAAATGCATCCAATACATCCTTTCGGGCCGAATCTCCCCTGGCATCAATTACACTGACCGATTCAATATGCGCCATTTCCCTGCGCGGTGTACAGATGGAAGTTTATAATTTTAAAAATTTATGCCGGACGGAATTTTCAGTTCCGGGCATTGCTGCCGTATCTATTGGCCCTCAGGAAAAATTTTTTTACCGGAAAGGCCTGAACCCGCTCGTTGCCATACCGCTGCAGGAAAACGACCGTCTTTTATGGAAGGAAAATACAGCTGTTTCCGAAAGCCGTATGACAGAATATGCCGTACTTCTGGGCAAGGCGTCATACTATATTAGTACCCGGCAGAACAGCGAGGCCAGAAGATATTTACAAATTCTGAATATGGTTTTTCCGGGCGAGTGGCGCACGCACTATCTGTCAGGCAAACTGCATTTGTCCAGCGGAAACCGGGAACAGGCCCTGGCGGCATTTAAACTGGCAGGAGAACTTGAAAAAAATACCGGGTCTGCGCTTTATCAGATATTTCTGAGCGAATAATTTTATCAATACCTTATATGGTGTCTGATTTGCATAAAAAAATTAAAAAAATAGATTATGCAGATTAAATAATAAAACCAGGCTCATCTCCGCCAGAAACCACAGAACTTTCACAGGTTAAAATATATTATCAATGAAATCTCTGCGGCTGACGCGTTCAAAAAGTCTTATATTACCGTAATTGAAATTTCTATGACAGATACAGTTAAACTCAAGGGTATATGCCGCAGCCGATTAAAAAATCTTCATTTTTATATTTCATTACGAAAGATGATTTTTTTTCTATTTTACCGGTTGCAGGATTTTCCCATTTATAATCAATCCAGCCGGTATTTTTTTGCGAAGCCAGTTCGATCATTTCCCTGATAAAAAGCCTGCCGTCCGGGTCTTTGGAATCAAGCATGTTTTTTCCTAACAAGGCAGGATTTCCTCCCTGGGCTAATATTACGCCTTTAAAATCTACAATGAAAATAAATAAATCTTTCTGATGGAAAATATTCCGGTTGGTGGTAAACTCCCGGAATGCCGTTTCCCGGCCGTTCTTTTCAATAAAGGTAAAAGCGTCTTTTACCATTTTTTCGGCTTCAGGTGCCGTACCTTTTTCTGCCGCGTTTAATAAAGAAAAGATTGCGGATAAAATTATCATTATAAAAAATCGCTTCATAATAAATCCTCCTGCCTTTTATTATACTTTTATTTGTTTCTTTTGTATACAGCCGGCCTTTCCATGGGCTTGGTTCCCAGTTTTTTACCGGAATATTCATCTATAATCAGCTGCCAGGTGTTGGGATCCTGGGAAACCGAAAGACCGAGCAATTTCTGCCCTGGTTTGGCAGAACGCGGCATGGCGCCTGCAACCAGCAGGTTTTCCACATTTTTAAAAAGAAAAAGTGATAAACCCGGCATGGCGCTGGCATTGCCTCCATAGCCGAAAATACGGATATTTTTACTGTCATGCCCGAATATTACCAGGCGGTTTCCTTCGCTTTTTAATCCGAAAATATCAATACTCTGACAACCGGTAATTTCCACGCGTGCAAAACTTTCTGTTCCTTCCGGATTCATCTGATAAAAAGCAATCTGCCCCCTGGTGTTGCTGATAACCATCTGCCGGAATCTCTGATCCTGCGAGTCTTTGCCGTAAACCATGCCGTGGCCTTCCTGATACCAGTTATACCAGCGTCCGCCGCCGTTTCCGGTAATTATCACCTGGGCTCCGGTATTTTCATCATAGGGGGCAATCGCAGCGCCGTAACCGACGGAAGGTTTATGCGATGCATGATATGATCTGACAATTGAATTTCCTCCGCATTTCCAGAGTAAATCGCTGGCGCCGGTGAGTTCACTTGGAGTATAGGTACCCATAAAGGCCAGCATGACGCTTGCTTCCCCGGAATCTGCGGTTTCCAGCAGGGGCTGCTGATTATTTACATCCGCAAAAAAAGGAGTCTGCATTTTAACAGCAATTATGGAAAATTTTTCCGAGAGACCGGTGAGTTTGGTATTGGCTTTTAATTTAAGTGTACGCGTAATACGGTAAACGCCTTTGGGTAAAAAAATGATTTCGTTTTCGTCAATGGCTTTCTGCAGAGCAGCAGTATCGTCTGTTATACCGTCACCTTTGGCGTTCCAGGGGGCTGATTTTATATTGACAGCAGCTGCCTGTTCCCAGTTTGGCGCAGGAGGCCAGATATGTTTTTCTGCCAGTCCGGATGGAACTTCACCGGCGGTAATATCATATATTACCGGACTTTGTTTGCCATTCTTATATGGAGCAGTAATATATTGAAAACCCATATGCGGCTGCGGATCCACACCAACAGCAAGTTCACGGACATGCTGCCATCCGTTTTTCCCGCTGATTTTTTCCGTGCCGGCTGATAATATTACTGCGGCATTTTTCACAAACACATTATCAAAATATATTGATCTTTCGCTTTGCACAGCCGTATTGGCGCCTTCTTTTTCAAATTCCAGAATCGAATCGATTAAATTGATAATTCCTTCATTGGGTGTTTTGTTTTTCGGAATGCCTGTTACCAGAGGACCGCTGCCGCTGCTTTTTATAATACACCCTACCAGACAAAGCGTTTCCATGCCGCTGTAAACAAGCGCGGTTTTACGCTGCCCGATCAGGGTAAAGCCGCTGATGGTTGGCGCAGGCTGCGCTTCTGTAAGATCAGCCCCGATTTCACCGCCGATGACAGTTACATGATGATGAGAGCCTCCGCTGCCGGCGCCGGCTTCAAGTCCTTTTAATCCATACCCTGCGTTGATGATTACATCCTGAATGCTTGACCCTTGAGCCGCCCTCATACGCACACCGACCGCTCCGGGATTTTTTTCGCTGATTTCAATATCAATATTTATCAGCATCTGCGAATAGGAAGAATTTCCGGACGGGGGATATTCCGCTTCCATTCCCTGCTGGGAGCGTACCCAGAAATGAATAATATATTTGGGCCTGGAAGGATCATTGAATCCGGGTGCAGAAGGAGCAAGTTTTATTACAGCGCGTTCTTTGGGAGATTTTACCGTACCCATCAGAACATTCGGAAAATTTCCGGCTGCTCCGGTTTTCCCGTTTTGCCTGAGGTAAAGCGGCTCCGTACAGGACAAGGTATCAGATACCAGGTATATCCCGGCAGGGAAAAAACAGACCATCTGGTTTACACAGGCAAATTCTATTGCCTGCTGCAGGGCTTTGGTGCTGTCCTTTTTACCTGTTGCATCAGCATTAAAGGGCGCTGCAGTTACATCAACTATTCCCATTTCTGCAAGTTTTTTATTGCCTAAATCTGAAATGTCATTATCAAGTCTTATAGTATCAAACAATGGTTCGCGTATGGTGTCCATTATCTGCTCTGCGGATTGTAAAACCGAAAAGTAAAGACAGCCGGCAAGGATTGTTTTAAAAACTATTGTTAAAAGTTTTTTATACATATTCGCTCCTCTTTTTTCAATACAACATTATACGTAATAGATATTTATTTGTCAAGTAATATTACGAACTAAAAATGTAAGGTTATCTCCCTATTGTTAGGATAAACTTAATTGTCGAAAAAAAAATCGTATATGCTCAGATTTTTAAAAATAGTAAAGAAAAAAATAAATAGAAATAAATTTGCACGGTGGGAGAAAAAAAGAGTACGCCCCATGTTGTCAAGCATTTTNNACCCAAGAAAAAAAAACATACCCACCAAAAATTGAATTTTATCCCTTTCCATATTATCATTGTTCCAGGTTTAATAGAAGCCATATGCTGTGCGTTGAAAAAATCGGCGGGACTTCCATGTCCTCCTTTGCAGATGTTATACAGAATATTATCTTAGGCAAAAATCAAAAAAACTCTCTGAATAACCGTATTTTTGTTGTTTCTGCCTATAATAATGTTACTAACTGGCTGCTGGAGCATAAAAAAACCGGAGAGCCCGGCGTATACAGCGCTTTTTCTTCTCATGGAGACTACGCATCGGCTCTTGATCAGGTTTTGGCAAAATTACTTGAAATCAATAAATCATTGTCTAAACTAAAGCTCAGCGCTGAAGCTGATAAATTTATTACCGGGCGCATACGGCAGACTAAAAATTATCTGGCCAGTCTGGCTGATGTTCTTGCTTCCGGTTATGTTAATCAGCGTGATGTACTGCTCGCTGCCCGTGAAATTCTTGCTTCAATCGGAGAATCTCATTCCGCCTATAACTCTGCCGACATTCTCAATAACCTGGGAATAAAGACGGAATTATACGATCTTTCCGGTTTTGAAGATGCCCAGCAGCTGACTATCGATGAAAGAATACGACAGGCTTTTAAAAGCCGGATTTTAAGTAAAAGCTTGGCAGTGGTGACCGGTTATTGCAAAGGTACTGAAGGAATTATGAGGGAATTTGACCGCGGTTACAGTGAAGTTACTTTCAGTAAAATTGCCGTAGCCGTAAAAGCGGATGAAGCAATAATTCACAAGGAATTTCATNNATAGAAAATGCCGGAATCAATCTGCGCATTAAAAACACCTTTGAACCTGAACATCCGGGCACACTTATTACTAAAAACTACCGCGGCCCCAAAGCCCGGGTGGAGATTATCACGGGCACCGATAAAGTAACAATGATAGATATACATGATCCATCAATGGTCGAGGAACCCGGTTTCGATCTCGGCATTATGAAAATTTTCAGCGAGTTTTCCCTTTCGTATATTCTTAAATGCACCAATGCCAACAGTATTACCCTGGCTATCTGGGAAAAGCATCTCTCTGCACCGTTTCTTAAAGCCCTGAAAAAAC